>JAFVBH010000032.1 GCA_017480115.1 Clostridia bacterium | reverse complement strand
ATACAACGAATTTCGCCCGAATACCCAAGGGGATTCTTTCAATGCCTGCTTTCGCAATGTCAAAATCGCCGAGTTTGACGCCCTCTCCGGCCAGCTTATCGAACGTCATATCTCTAGGTTGTAATCGGTATACCCTGTCCTTACACTGGTGTTTACCATGTTTCTCTTGACACAATGGGCGTCCCTACAAGCGCGTGTGCCCATCTTTTTGCAAATCCAAATCGCGCAGCGATTTCCGAACCTCCTACCTCCTACCTAACTTCTGATTTATCGGCAACGCCGATAAATCAGAAGTTACAGTCTGACATTCACACCGTTCTGTGCCAGCAGGCGTTTTAATTCCGCAATATTGACCTCGCCGAAATGGAAGATCGAGGCGGCAAGCCCCGCGTCCACCTTCGGCAGGGTTTGAAACAGGGTTATAAAATCCTCCGCCCTGCCCGCGCCGCCCGACGCGATCACCGGAACGCTGACGGCGTTGCAGACCGCGTCCAGCATTTCGAGATCGAAGCCGTTTTTCACGCCGTCGGTATCGATGCTGTTCAGCACGACCTCGCCCGCACCCATATCCACGCAGCGTTTGATCCAGCCGATGGCCTCCATGCCGGTATTTTCCCGTCCGCCCTTGGCGAACACGGTAAACCGTCCGTCCACCCGCTTCACGTCGGCGGAGATCACGACGCACTGATCGCCGTATTTTTTCGCCGCCTGCCCGATCAGGTCGGGATTGCGGATCGCGCCGCTGTTGACGCTGACCTTATCCGCGCCGCATTTCAGCACGCGGTCAAAATCCTCCAGCGTATTGATGCCGCCCCCCACCGTCAGCGGGATAAAAATGGTGGAGGCGGTTTTTTTCAGAATATCGGTAAACAATCCCCGCCCCTCGGCGGACGCGGTAATGTCATAAAATACCAGTTCGTCCGCGCCCGCGCCGCTGTAATAGGACGCCAGCGCCACGGGGTCGTTCACATCGCCCAGATTTTCAAAATTCGTCCCTTTGACGACGCGCCCGTTGCGCACGTCAAGGCAGGGAATGATGCGTTTGGTTATCATATACTGCTCACCCTAATCACGTCTTTCAAATCAATATTACCGGTATAGAGCGCCTTACCGAGGATCGCGCCGTACAGGCGCATTTCGCTGAGCGTTTTTACGTCGCCGAGCGTCGAAATGCCGCCCGAGGCGGTAATATCAATAGAGAATTTTGACGACAGGTCTTTATACAATTCAATATTCGTTCCCGCAAGCAGACCGTCCTTGGAAATATCGGTACAGATCACGGTTTTCACGCCCGCCGCCTCCAGCCGGGCAAAAAAATCGTCACAGCTCACGCCGGAATCCTCCAGCCAGCCCTTGATGGACACGTTGCCGTCGCGAATATCCGCGCCCACGGCGATTTTTTCCCCGAACGCACGGATCGCCTGCGCCAGAAACGCGGGATCGGTAACCGCCGCCGTGCCGATCACGACGCGGGCGACCCCGGCGCTTATATACTTTTCCACGGTGTTCATATCGCGGATACCGCCGCCGATCTCCACCTTAAGGGACGTGTTTTCAACAATCCGTTTGACCGTATCGAAATTCGGGGTGCCGCCGTCCCGCGCGCCCTCAAGATCCACGGCATGCAGCCACTGCGCGCCGTCCGATTGAAACCTCTGCGCAAATGCCAGCGGATCGCCGTAAACCGTCATCTGCGCATAATCGCCTTTGACAAGACGCACCGCCTTGCCGCCGATAATATCCGTAGCAGGAAATAAAATCATACCTTAAATCTCCGTAAATGCTTTCAAAATTTTCAATCCCACGTCGCCGCTCTTTTCGGGGTGGAACTGGGTGCCGTACACGTTGCCGTTCTGTACCGAAGCGGTCAGCAGCGCGCCGTATTCGGCATAGGCGGTCACGGCGTCGCCGCAATCCGCGCCGTAAAACGAGTGGACAAAATACACGCAGTCCCCCTCGTTTATATACTTGTAAATTTCCGAGCGCGGGCGATCTGCGGGGAAGATCAGCGCGTTCCAGCCGATATGGGGAATCTTCAGCGCCGCGGGGATCACGCCCTGCATGGGCACGACGCTGCCCTGCACAAGCCCCAAGCCGTCGTGTTCGCCGTATTCACAGCTTTTTTCAAACAGCATCTGCATGCCGAGACAAATCCCCAGCAGCGGCTTTCCTGTCTTGACCTGCGCCTTTAACACCGAGTCAAGTCCCGCGTCCCGCAGCTTTTTCGCCGCGTCGGCAAACGCGCCGACGCCGGGCAAAATGATCCGGTCGCTGTCGTTGATCACTGCGGGATCGCTTGTCACAACCGCGTCCGCGCCGATGGCGGCAAAGGAGCTTTTCAGGGAAAATAGATTCCCCACGCCGTAGTCTATGATTGCAGTCATATTTCCCTCACTCTTCTAAAATGCAACCGCGCAGCGGTTCCGAACTTACGCATTCCGCATTCTCATAAAATCCCCTTGCTTGACGGTATCTCCTCCGCCGCGTCGGGATTGATCTTTACCGCCTGCGCCAGCGTTCTGGCGAACGCCTTGAACGCGCCCTCGATAATATGATGGCTGTTCGCGCCGTCCAGCTGCCGCAAATGCAGGGTAATGTCCGACGCGCGCACAAAGCTTTGAAAAAATTCCTCCGTCAGCTCCGTATCGAAGTCGCCCACCTTTTGCGCGGGGATCTGCAAATCGTATCGCAGGCAGCTCCTGCCCGAAATATCCGCCGCGCAGAGGATCAGCGTCTCGTCCATGGGCAAAAGGATATGCCCGTAGCGGTAAATGCCCTTTCTGTCGCCCAGCGCCTGCGCAACCGCCTTGCCCAGGCAGATGGCAATATCCTCCACGGAATGGTGGAAGTCGACCTGCGTATCGCCGACGCATTTCACCGCAAGGTCAAACCGCCCGTGGTGGGCGAACAGCGTCAGCATGTGGTCTAAAAATCCCACGCCGGTGTCGATCTCCGCCTTGCCCGCGCCGTCCAGATTCAGCGACAGGGCGATTTCGGTCTCGTTGGTTTTTCTGTTAATTTCCGCAGTTCTCATACTATCAGTCCAAACTGTTTAAAATATCGTTGATCGCGCCGAGCAGCGCGTCCATCTCCGCAGGCGTCCCCACGGTGATACGCACAAAATCTTTGATGCGCGCCGTGTCAAAATGGCGCACGAGGATTCCCCGCGCCTTCAGCTGCCGATAAAGGTCGCCGCCGCCGATCCTGTCGCTTTTCGCAAAAATAAAATTCGCCATGGAATCGGTGGTCTCAAAGCCCAGCGCCCGCAGCGCCGCCGTGGCGGACGCTCTCGTTTGGGCGACAAGGCGGTCTTTTTCATCAAAATAGGCCTGCGAATCCAGCGCCGCCTCCGCCGCAACCAGCGACAGACGGTTAATATTATAGGGGTTGGTGGTAAATTTGATACGATTCAAATCGCGGATCAGCGCCTCGTTGCCGATGCCGAACCCGACCCGCGCGCCCGCCAGCGCGCGGCTCTTGGAAAAGGTGGACGCCACCAAAAGATTTTCGTATTTTTTCGTCAGCGGCACAACGCTTGTCGCGCCGAAATCCACATACGCCTCATCGATAATGACGACATGATCGGGGTTGGAACGGACGATCGCCTCGATGGTTTCCACGGGCAGTACCAGCCCCGTCGGCGCGTTGGGATTGGCGATCACCACCGCTTTCCCGACGTTCATATAATCGGCGGGATCGATGGAAAAATCGTCCCGCAGCGGTTTTATATCCGCGTCAATGCCGTACAATTCCGCAAACACGCCGTAAAATCCGTAGGTCAGGTCGGCAAACGCCGCGCCCGCGCGGCAGTAGCAGGCAAAGGCGAAGTTCAGCACCTCGTCGGAGCCGTTGCCGACAAACACATTTTCCGGCGCGACGTCATATTGCCGTGCCAGCTTTTCGACCAGTCCGCCGCAGGTCGGGTCGGAATACAGCCGCAGATCGGCAACCTGCGCCGCGTTGACGCGGGCGATCACCTCCGGCGAGGGCGGATAGGGCAATTCATTGGTATTCAGCTTGATATACTGCTGATCCTTCGGCTGCTCGCCGGGCACGTACGTTTCCAGTCGGCCGAGCCGCGGATTTATAAATTTACTCATAGTGTCACCCCTTTTATTTTTATAATGAAAAATGAATGATGAATAATGAATAATTATGGAAGCCCTACGGGCTTGGATTATAGATTGTTTGCGGATTCAAAGATCGTTACTATGTCAAGAAATCTCAGACTTTATGATTTTTTAAAGTTTATTTTGATTTTTTTCTATCAATCAACGCGAAGCGTTCCGAAATCATTCATCCTTCATTATTCGTTATTCATTTCTGCTGCTGCCGCTCCGTGACCGACCTTGCATGGGCGTGCAGTCCCTCGGTATCCGCGAACAGGGCAATATCGTCCGCGACCTTGGCAAGCGCGTCGGCGGTGTAGTAGGAAAATTGATACTTCTTTACGTAATCGTCCACGCTCAGCGGGCTGGAAAACCGCGCCGTACCGCCGGTAGGCAAGGTATGGTTGGGTCCGGCAAAGTAGTCGCCCAGCGCTTCGGGGCAGTTCCTGCCCAAAAATACGCTGCCCGCGTTCCTGATTTTATTCAGCACGTCAAAGGGCGCGTCGGTGCAAATCTCCAAATGCTCCGGGGCGATTTCGTTGGATACCTCGATGACGGTCTCCAGATCGTCCGCGACAATGATCTTGCCGTTGTTCTCGATAGATGCGCGCGCGATCTCCTCCCGGGGCAGCAGCCGCAGCTGCCGTTCCAGCTCGGCGGCGGTCTTTTCCGCCAAATCATAACTATCCGTGACCAGCACGGCGGACGCCATTTTATCATGCTCCGCCTGCGAAAGCATATCCGCCGCAATCAAACGGGGATCGCTCTTGCCGTCGGCAATGATCAGGATTTCGCTGGGACCGGCGATCATATCGATGCCGCAAACCCCGAACACCTGCTTTTTCGCCTCGGCGACAAAGGCGTTGCCGGGGCCCATGATCTTATCGGCGCGGGGCACGGATTCCGTCCCGTAGGCAAGCGCCGCCACCGCCTGCGCGCCGCCGATCTTAAAGATTTTATCCGCGCCCGCAACGGTCGCCGCAGCAATGATCTCGGGGCGGATGCCGCCGTCCTTTGCCGGCGGGGTAACGATCACGATATTTTTTACGCCTGCGATCTTGGCGGGAATGACGTTCATCAGCACCGAGGACGGGTAGCTCGCCGTGCCGCCTGGCACATACAGCCCCACCGTTTCCAGCGGAACGATCTTCTGCCCGAGGACAACGCCGTCCTTTTCGTTGATTATAAAGCCGGAACGCGCCTGATGGCGGTGGAAATCGCGGATATTCTCCGCCGCCTGCTCCAGCACCTCCATGAATTTCGGGTCGACCTTCGCCAGCGCCGCAGCGGTTTCCGCCGCAGTGACCTCCAGCGTCTCCAGCTTGACCTTGTCAAATTTTTCGCTGTAGGCAAACAGCGCCCGATCGCCGTTTTTACGCACCTCGGCAATAATGTCGGCGACGACGCCGCTGACGTCGGTCGCCGCCGTGCCGCGCGCAAAAATTTCAGAATTATCAATTTCACCGTATTTTAATATTTTTATCATGGCAACCACCCTCCGCACGCGTTATTTTGCTATTTGTTCCAGTTTTTCCTGCAATTCCGTGATCTCCGCGTGCTTGAATTTAAAGCTGACCTTATTGGCGATCAGCCGCGCGCTGATGGGGAAAATCGTTTCCAGCGGCGCAAGGTCGTTTTCCAGCAGCGTTGTGCCCGTTTCCACAATATCCACGATCACGTCGGAAAGCCCCAAAATCGGCGCGATCTCGATCGAGCCGTTGAGCTTGATAATATCGATGTCCCGGCTTTGCCCGGCGTAAAATTCCCGCGCCACATGGGGAAATTTCGTCGCCACGCGCAGCACGCGCTCCCGGTCATCGTAAAAATCCTTTTTTCCCGCCACGCACATGCGGCACTTGCCGACGCCGAGGTCGAGAAGCTCGTAAATATCGGGCTTGTATTCCAGCAGAATATCCTTGCCCGCCACGCCGACGTCCGCCGCGCCGCGCTCCACATAGATCGCCACGTCCGAGGGCTTGACCCAAAAGTAACGGACGCCGTTTTCCGCCGACTCAAAAATCAGCTTGCGGTTGTTCTCCTTGATGGAGGGGCAGCCCTTGCCCGCCCGTTCAAACATATCGTAGACCTTTTCGCCCAATCTGCCCTTGGGCAGCGCAACGTTAAGCATTGCCGCCACCGTCCTTTCCGGAAAGATCGATCACCGTTTTCGCGCTAACGGAACCGTCGTTCGCCTTCTGCACGCGCACCTTTTTACCGTCCGCAAGGCAGTCGTTCACTGCGGCGACGATTATCTGCGTCGCAGTCGCCGCGTCATAGGTGATCAGCACGTCGACGTCGTAACGGCGGTCGGAAACGAGCAGCGTTTCCAATTGATCGAGATAAAGCGCAAAGCCGATGGCGCTGCCTTTTTTCTTCATTTTCGCCAGCAGATTGTCATAGCTGCCGCCGGCAAGGACGCCCTGCGGGATCCCCTCGATGTAGCCGCGGAAAATAAAGCCGTTATAGTAATTCATATCGTTGACGATGGAGAAATCAATATAGACGTTTGCCGCAAGTCCCGCCGCAGACAGCACCCGGTAGAGCCGCTCCAGCTCCGCCACGGCGGCGTCGGTCTCGGCGTTGACGCTCAGCGATTTCAGCGTTTCCATCCCCTCGCCGAACGGGCTGTACAGCCGCGCAAGGGCGGCAAGCTTTTCGGTATCCGCGTCGGAAAAGCCGTTTTCCGCGCAGATTGCGGTAATATAGGGCACATTCTTCTCGCTGATGGCAGTCAACAGCTCCCGTTTTACTTTTTCAGCCGCGCCGGTATGGGCAAGCAGCCCGGCGACAAAGCCCATGTGAGAAATATCAAGAATCCACGCGCCGCTGAGCAGGTCAAGACTCTTGACCGCCAGCATAATGACCTCCGCAATATCGTAAAAGCCGATGTCGCCGACGCATTCCAGCCCCGTTTGGGTGATCTCCCGAAACTCGCGGCTGCCCTCTTCGGCGCGGTATACTTTTTCATTATAATAGACCTTTTGCGCGGCGCCGTGCCCGTACTCGGCATTTTTGACGATAGACAGCGTCACGTCGGGCTTCAGCGCCATCAGCTTGCCGTCCAAATCGGTAAACGTGATGATATTGCTGCTGACAAGGAAATTTTTATTGCGAGCGTAGAAATCATATTCCTCGAACTTGCTCATGCGGAAATGCTTATATCCGTAGTTCCCGTACAGGGCGCACAGCGCTTTTGCCGCGGATTCCGCCGACGGGAAATTCGTCGTATTCATAAAACCACCGTTAAAACAGATTTTGATTGTACTATCGTACCACACTTTAGCGTAGTAGTCAAGTAAAGTTTTTCAGACTTCTTATTAAAATGAAAACCGGCCTGCAAAGCAAGCCGGTTCAATGGGATATACTCAGAAATGGATTTCCTTGCCGCCGTTTTCTGCGGAGGTATAGATCGCGGAGAGAATTTTTATCATCTCGATCCCCTGCTGGGGCGTATAGACCGGATCCGCCTTGCCGCGCAGAACGTCAACGAAATTCGCAATGTTGCGCGCATGATCGGACGCAATCTCGTTCTGGTTGACCACGTGGGTCTTTTGCTTCGCGCCGGGGGATTCATAATAAATCTCGTCCCGCGCGCCGTCCCAAAACGCGCCCGCTTTGGAGCCGTACAGCTCCACATACCGCTCCTCACGGTAGATGTTGGACGCCCAGCTGGTTTCAAACTGCAGCACCGAGCCGTTGCGGAAACGAATCGTACCGATGGCGAGATCCTCCACATCGCAGGTTCCGTCGCTGACTCTGTCGCCGAACTTCGCATTCGGGGAGTCCACCGCGTCGTTATCCGCAAACATGCTGTAGGTATTGCCGGTGACCGCCTCGACCTCAGGGCAGCCCATCAGCCACCAAGCGAGGTCGATCACATGCACGCCCAAATCGATCAGCGGACCGCCGCCGGACAGCTCCTTGGTGGTGAACCAGCCGCCCTTGCCGGGGATCCCGCGTCTGCGCTTCCAAACGGCGCGGGCAACATAAATTTCGCCCATACGCTCTTTTTCAACAAAAGTTTTCAGATACTGTGCGTTAAGATTAAAACGATGGTTCCGGACGACCATCAGCAATCGGTCTGCTTCAATGGAAGCGGCGTACATTTTCTCCGCCTCCTCCACGGAAATCGCATCGGGCTTTTCACAAAGCACGTGCTTCCCCGCGCGGAACGCCTCCACGGCGATCTCGGCATGCAGGAAATTCGGGGTCAGAATATCTACCGCGTCCACGTTCTCATCGGCGAGAAGCTCCATATAGTCCTCATACACCGCCGCCTTCTTGAAATACTTCCGCCGGGCGGTCTTGGCGCGCTTCAGATCAACGTCGCATACTGCGGTGACCTTCACATGGTCGTTCTGCAGCAGCGCGGGGATATGCGCGGCAGCGGCGACGCCGCCGATACCGATAATTCCGATTCTGACAGTATCCATAAGCAAAATCCTTTCACTCGTTTATACATAATGAAGTATAGCACAGTTTTTTTCAAAAGTAAATAATTTTTTCATTCCCGTGCATCTGCTGTCAAAAGCGACTGAAAACGCGGTTGCGCTCGTAAATTATGACAAATTTATTGTCATAATTTTGGTCAATACATAAAAGATCCCGAGAAATGACAAATATATTGTCGAATGTATTGCTATTATTTACCATTAATGGTATAATATGGCACATAAAAACAACCGCCGACAAAATCAGCGGTTATCGAATAAGAAAGGACGAAAAAAACATGAGTACACAGGTAAAGATTCTCCTTGCGGAGGAAGGAAACAATTTCGGAAAGGAATGCGCGTCGGTGCTGAAAACCTACGGCTACGAGGTCATCACCGTCCCCAAGGACGGCAACGAGGTCATCAACGCGGTCAAGACCCGCAAGCCCGACGTGGTTTTGATGGACGCGTTCATGGCGCGGCTGGACGCGCTGGGCGTGCTGAAGCTTCTAGGCAGCAGCGATCTGAAAAAGCGCCCGATTATTTTCCTGCTTTCCAGCGTAGACAATCCCGAATTTGAGCAGGATATTTTGGACGCGGGCGCGGATTATTATTTCATTAAGCCCATCAATATAAGCATGCTGGTGGAGCGAATTATTCAGTTCACCGGGAAAATGAACCGCAGCGGTATTATCCCCGTCAGCCGCAATGATGCCAATGATCTGGAGCTGATCGTTTCCGATATTATGCATCAAATCGGCGTGCCCGCCCATATCAAAGGGTACCAGTACTTACGCAGCGCGATCATGATGTCGGTCAACACGCCGGATATGATGAATTCCGTCACAAAGGTGTTGTATCCCACCGTCGCGAAGATGTATAAAACCACCGCCTCAAGGGTGGAACGGGCGATCCGTCACGCCATTGAGGTGGCATGGGATCGGGGCGATGTGGACGTGCTCAGCTCCTACTTCGGCTATACGATCCAGAACAGCCGCGGCAAGCCCACCAACAGCGAATTTATCGCCATGATCAGCGATAAGCTGCGCTTGCGGCTGAAGGTATCGTAAAAAACAACAGACTCAGCCCGACGAGCTGAGTCTGTTGTTTTAACTTCTGATTTATCGGCAATGCCGATAAATCAGAAGTTGATGAATGATGAATGATTTCGGTGCGGTTGCAAGCAACCGCCATTATAGATGATTATAAGTAAAACGAATCCCATTGTGTTTATTTCTGATAAAACCCTAATAAATACTCGCAATGTTTGCTTTGTTTTTTCTATGATCGGGTACTGGCGGAGCCCGTCCGCAATTATTCATTTTTCATCATTCATTTTTCATTTCTGATTTAGCTGCTACGCAGCTAAATCAGAATTTACTTCCCGTTCCTTGCGGGAATATCCTCCACGTCTCTGGAATTTGCGTAAATCTTATGCATACGCTCGTCGGGGAAATGGGCGTCAAGGTACGCTTCGTAGCGGTTGCGGGGCGCGACGCCCTGCTCCCGCCGGTTCATGCGCATCGCCGCCGTACCGGACAGAAAAGAATCATAAATAAAGAACGCAACAAACACCCATACCGCAATATGAATAATATTTCCCGACAGCGCGTCAAAGGTCTTATCCGCCAGCGGCATAAAGATTTTCACCCAAAACACGCCCAAGGCGCCCCACATCAGCGAATAGATCAGGCAGACCCTGCCGTTGATGTTCAGCGGCAGATGGCTGTAATCCCACGCGACGGAGCCGAACACGATCTCCTGCCCCAGCGAGCAGATATATTCCGCCGCCGTGCCGACGGCGTAAGAAATCAAAAAAATCTTCCACAGCTGCGCGTCGGCAAAGTGGTACAATACAAGGCTCAGCAGCACGCCGCCCATGCCGTAGGCGACGCTGAACGGACCGTATACCAACGATTTGCGGCTTTCGATGTAGCCGTGCCGCAGGTAACACCATGCAGTCTCAACAACGAAGCCGATCACGCAGCACACTGCGAATATGTAGATCAGCTTATAAAACCCGATACCTTTAAAAGCGGAACGCTCTGCCATAATTGCCACCTCATGCTGATTTGATAGCATAAGTATAGGCTGCGCGCGCAGGGAAAAACAATATACAATGATAGGACAATTGACAAAAACCATACAAAATCGACAAATTGTCAAAAGACTGACAGCGCAGGGCAAAGGAATCCGGCAGCGGATCGCCCGCTGCCGTTCATCAATTTTTTCATATTCCCTTTTCCCGCGCATCCCGATTGCACCGCAATCGGGATGCGGTTACCGCAGGATTATCGGAAAAACGCGCCGATGTCGAAATGAATTTCAGACGTACGTGCTGCACCGTTTTCACCGATCTGCGTTTCATCGGCAGACAACTCCGTCCATGCGGCGATGAGCGAAGCGGAATCGACCCCGTCGTCAACAAGATACCCGACCGTCAAGGTCTTTTCGCCGTCTTTTTTCACGGGAACAAAATAGTAATCGCCGTCGTCGCCGTTTTGCCCCTCGATGTAGAACAGATCGCCGCCGCCGATCCAATCGCCGAACAGGTAGCTGCTGTCGGGCGTCTTTGTCGCCGCGACATGGCTGCTTGCGCTGAAATGCGCGTCAAAGCCGCTTTCATTTTTAACGGTATAGGTCACGAGCAACAGTCTGCGCCCCGTGGTTTCGGTCGCGATGATCCGATGCAGATCGTTCACGCCGTCCCCTGCCCAGATATTGCGCACCGCGGGCTTGATCGTGCCGTCCTCGGCGATCTCCTTCAGGAACATATTGTGAATCCCCGTGCGGTCGATGCCGTCCACGGTGTCCGCGAAACGGGCGTTTTGCAGCGTCACGGAAAATTTGGTTTTCCCAACGACAGTACTCCCTTCCCCGACGACAGTACTCTCGCGCGCCTCAAGCCCGCGAATCGTCGCGGCTGTCCCCGCAGCTACCGTTTTTACAAGCGCGTCGCGCACGCTCCAATACGGATCGTCTATCGGCTGAATCACCGCCGCGTTGTCTGCGTCAGCGCCGCGCAGATACGCGCCCTCGGGCATAAACGCATGCGCGCGGTCCGTTTCCTCCAGCCGCAGACCGTTGGCAATTTTTACCAGCTCTGCGTCGCTGACAATGTCCTCGACGTACGCCTGCAGCACGTATCCCATATCGTCGAACCAGATCAGCAGCTCCCGCGCGGTCTCGTCGCCGTTTTGCTGCGTCATGATCGCGCCCTGATGCGCGCCGAACGTGTATTCCTCCGTTTTTACGACGTTTTTAAATTCCAGCGTCTCGGCGGAAGCCAACGTGTGCAGGCGGATCGTCATGGCGTGTACTTCCTCGCCGTCCGCGTTCAGCATATGAAATTTTTCATAGTCCTCGGTGGGGATCAGGTTCTCTGGCGTATAATCCCATACGAGCTTTACATAGGCGCCGACGCCGTCATCGTCCGGCATTTCCCCCCATGCCGTCTCTTTTGGCACAACAATGACGGGTTCCGCTGCGGTCGTCGTCCCCGGATCGCCTCCAAACAGCCGCCAGCCGTAGCTGCCCACAGACGTCAGCCAACCCTTGCCGCCTGCGGCGACCGATACGGAAAGCGCGGCGGTAATGACCGCAGCGACAAGCAGTACCTTGACGGGCTTTGACAGGCTCTTTTTTGACGCCTGCGCCGGAGCGGCTGTATCCAAAGCCGCTAAGGTCTCGCCCACGCGGGCGTGAAAGCTTTCCGGCACGGCGGGAAAACTCTCGGTGTACTTTTTATTCATAAACTCATTCCTCCAATAGCGATTTCAGCTGTTTTCTGCCGCTGGACAGTCTGCTCTTTACCGTTCCGACGGGAACGCCCAGAATTTTTGCTGTGTCCTCCACCGGATACCCCTCGATATAGTGCAGCTCCACCGTCATACGAATCTTTTCCGGCAGCCGACAAAGCGCTTCATACAGCGCCGCGTTGTCGTCGCCCGGCGGCTCCGATCGGTCGGGCTGCGCTTCGATACTGACGATACGCGACTTTTTGCCGTTGATCCGGTGGCATTCGTTGATCAGGATCCGCACCAGCCAGGTGGTGAAATACCGCTCCTCACGCAGGGTCGGCAGCGCCGCCCACGCCCGCAGGATCGCCTCCTGCACCGCGTCCGCGCAGTCGCTGTCATTGAAAAGCAGGGTTTTGGAAACGCGGTATAGCATCTGCTCGGCAGACAACACCTGCTGCTGAAATTGTTGCTTATCCATATGTGTGTTCCTTTCCAAAACAATTCGGTACCGATTGTTTTCAATGATTAGACCGGAAAAACGCAAAAAGGTTCGGAAAAACATGAATTTGACGGGGCGATGACACCCCGTCAAATTCCGAAATCCGCATTGATATAAGATTCCTACTCTCCCGCGTCTGTTGCGCTTATCAGATAATACGGATCGTGAAACGCCCCTTCGTACAAAACGACGGTCATTTCGTCGCCGACTTCGTACTCGTCGTAGGTTGTCAGCCCCACGTCAAACGCTCTTTCCTCTCCGTTCACCTCTGCGGAAAGATAATAGGAAGGCGAACGACCGCCGGAGCTATGCTTGTCAGCAACGACCGTTTGATACGCCGTCGGGTCCGACCTGTCGAGCGCATAGTTGAGATCCGCACAGGTAACAACGACCAGAATAAACGCCGCAAAAGCAACCAACAAGGGGAAGCAGATCCGTTCAGACCGTCGGTTATCTTTGAGCTTGCCCACGCCGGTGACAAGCACAAGCGCCGCAAGAAATCCGAAAACAAGCGCTGCGGGAAGCGCGACTTTCCAGAAATGAATCCCGTCCGGGTTATCCACATAGTTGAATGCCCGCCAGGACGCGAGCGCAATCAGCGCAATGATGCCTGTGACCGCGTTTGTGACCGCGCTGTAACGCTTTTCTTGAAAGAAGTGCCGGACGGCGCACCCGATCAGCGCATAGAGGAACAGCAACAGAACGATCACGGACACTTGTCCGGAAAACATAAGCGACGCAAACAGGTACGCGCCCGTTCCGACGGTCAGGAGCAATTTCTCCAAAATCGCATGCGGTTTCAGCTTTGACTTCCACGTGAAGTATAGGAGCGATAAAAACTTCATGACCGCGTACACAATATCATACCCGGGCAGATCGCGCACGGCATTCGCCGCAGGTAGGATTTCGATCAGGAACACCGCGACCAGCGCCAGCAGCACCGCAATATCAGCAGCGGATAGCTTTTCTTTTTTTGTTTGTGTTTTTTCTTTTCTCCTGTTCCCATGCTTCACGGGAACAGTCTGCCAGATCTCATCGTCAATCGTATCGGTTTGCTCATCATCCTCTGTCGCAGTCTCATCGTCGGGTTCGTCGCCGAAATATAACGCGGTTCCCGAGGTCTGCACACTGTCCGAATCGATATACTGCAAAAGTCTGTCAATAAACGCAGAATCCTTATATGCCATACTCTCCATATGGATCTTGCCGCCCTGCATGTAGAACGTAACGGAATCTGTATGTATTTTCACGCCGAGGCAATCCGAAAACCTGTATTCTTTTTCATTTCCCAAAAAAGAACGGCTGACAAATGTATTGGCGGATGTAACGGTGACTTTCTGATTGATCTGGCAGAGCATGGCGGCGACGCCGATCAGCAGCAGACAGCCCCCGGCGAGCAAGGCGGGAAGCGGCTGATCCATAAGCAACATCACAGTACCAAATGCCGCGCCGCCGAAATATAACGCTGCGCCGAAAAAGAAAAGGAATTTCGGCAAGTAAACTACGTCCTGTTTTCCGATTTTTGCATGTTTGAATTTCACCAAAAATCCCGCAAATCCCGCGATTGCAGCCAATGCCCAGATTACAGCAACATATTTCATCACAATTCCCCCGCTTTCAAATCGGGAGCGGGTTTCAGCCCGCTCCGTATGATTTATTCCATGTTTTCGCCGATGTCGATAATCGCGCCGCCTGCGCCGGAGACGCGGGGCAGCTCGCCGTTCCACTTCTCGATCTTCTTATTCTCGATGACCTGATCGGTCAGGGACTGGCTGATGATACGGTTGGCCTCCGCCTCTGCTTCCGCGCGAATCTTCATGGATTCCGCGTCGGCTTCCGCATTCTTGATGGCGGTTTGCTTCTCGGTCTCCGCTTTCAGCAACTTCTGCTGCGCGACTTGCTTTTCTTCGATGGCGGTAATAAACGCATCGGAGAAGTCAAAGTCAATGATATTTACATCGGTGATGTACAGCCCGATATTGTTTAACTTTTCGTTGAGACCGTCCACCAGACCGTCGGAGATCAGCGCGCGGTTGGTAACGCTTTCCTCCGCCGTATAGGTGGCGGTAATCGCCTTCAGCACCTCATTCACCGCGGGTACGACAAGGACGGATTCATAATCCGCGCCGATATTCTTATAGATGCTGTTACTCTTGGCGGTATCCACGCGGTAGTTGATCGCCAGCACGGTATCAACGCTCTGCAAATCCTTGGAAAATGCCTGAGTGCTGACTTCCAGCTTACGGATCCGGTTGTCGATCTTCACAATCTGCTGCATGAAGGGAACCTTGACGTGCAGACCTTCTTGCAGGACGCTCCCGTCGTCTACCTTGCCGAGGGTAACGATGACACCGGTATGTCCCGCGTCTACCACGGTCACGGTGTTAAACAGCACAATGACCGCAAGCAGCGCTACCGCTGCAATTATCGCAATTTTCACGACAGTCTTATTGGAAATGCTGTTGGTTGTTCTGGTTGTTCTCATGATACTTCCTCCTCTTTCATTCTGCGGAATTTGAGTTCCGCTTCCTTTTTGTATTGCGCGGCGGTGTAAGCGCACACCATAACCGTCAACGCGTCATGTAGTCGTTTCGCGGCAATTTCGTCCGGCGGATCGTAGTCCGCTGTGACCTGCTGAACGAGCCGGGGCACCGCGTCCACGGCGGGGGCGTTGCCGCCAATCTGGCCGATAATCGCGCACAGATAATCATACATGCGCTCCTCGGGGATAATGTCATCGCTCTCGTCGTCGGCGCTGCCGTTGACCATCGCCATCAACGCACCGATGCTGTCGATTTTCATACAGTCCCGCAGGGCGGAGATCAGCAAAATGCGCGCCAGTTGCCGTTCGCGGTATTTTTTGCCGACGGGGTGCGCCACAAACCTGCGCTTGACCCAATTCTGCACGGTGGACGGTTCCAGCCCCGTAATCGCACACACTTGCCCGAGCGTCAACCCGTCGGTAGCGTGGATCAGAGGACGGAACATGGCAAACATGCCGCCGCTGCCGGCATAGGGGATCGTGCTCCCCGGAACAAGCTTCTGTGCCATACTATCATCTCCCCAAATGTTTACATGATTATATCACAGGTTCGTATGACTGTCAATAGCAATCAAAAGAATTTTTATAAATGCCGATGGGAAGGCCGCGACAACGCCACACCGTTAGGAAAAACTCCCCGCAGAACAGAAAACGACCGAAACCGCCCAGTTTCAGCCGTATAAAGGCAAGATCCGCAAGTCCGGCACCGGCGGCATCTATGAGATCAACGATCACCTCTATGAAGGCCGTTACTCTCCCACCAACGCATACGGCAAACGCGAATCGCATAACGTCTACGCCAAAACACGGGAGGAATGCGAAGCCTTCCTTGCAAAGATGATCGAGGATGTCAAGGTGAAAATCAAGACGGACAAAGCCCGGTTGAAAGCCGAAGCTGGAGACGCGACTTCTGCGCCGCAATAAACAAAGAATAGTAAAAATGGGGCTGAAAAAACAGTCTTCAAAGAAGCCGATGCTCATCCAAAATGGAGAGTCTCGGCTATTTTTTAGGTGAAGACTAAAACATATGGAAAAATGCGAATTTTTAGAGATTGGGATAACACAAAATAGCTCGTTAATCATTTTTAGAAATAACGGTCGCGTATTACAACATTTTGATATTCGGTTTTACACCAAAAAAACTTAATAATTGCTCAAGACAGCAATGCCAAAATGATTAAATTTGACTCTCTGTACAGCGTCTTCGGGAAAGTCGCTGTACATCATCCTTAATATCTGAATTGCTTGTTTTTTTGTCAATGCCCGGCACACAGCACAATCATCATATCCGTTTGACTTCCCCCGTCCGTTATCAGAAATATAAAGCGAGTATAAAAACATATTGTTCCTCCTCAAGTATTCTTATAATTCAGTATACTGAATGCGGTCTTTTTTAATCGTCAAATCTATAAAGAAACTTCTCTTGACTTGGTAGACAAAAGAGGTTCCTTTGTTGTAAAAGAGCGCGTAAAAGGACACCAAACCATAGAAAGACCGCCTAAAATACATTAGGTTCACATATTTTCCCGAAATGGCGTAAGGTCAAAATGATGGTATTCTGTTTTTCCATAAATAGACCACACCTGATCGATTTTATCTGTTGGCATTTCTGTAGGTAATCCATGATTGTCTGTTACTGCCCAGATGATTTTTTCGGCTTGAACCCAGGAATATTCTTTTTTTAATTCGTCTATGTGGGTATTGCTCTGCTCTCCCCATGTATCACTGCTGATCCACAGAAATTGGCCATCGTCAAGAAGAAGTAATACACTTCCCTGCAGTTCCTCTTGATACCCGTAATCTGCTTCTATCGTTACCCGCATACTATGAATATCTAGAAAACGAAGAATAATACTACCTTTTAGTTCGTCATATTTTAAGAATAATTCAGCAGAATTATCTTCGGGTGAATAATGAATGCGTTCAGTTTTGAAATCATGAAAACAATAATTGCATTCCATGAAATTATAAATACCAGCTTTTGAATGTTCGACCTCATACCAAATTGCCATGACAATTCCTCATTCTTCGTAAAATACACATTAATTATATCAATACAGTCAGTTTAAATCAACAATAACAACGAAAAACCTCTTTTGCCTTGGTAGACAAAAGAGGTTTCTTTGATGGTCGGAGTGGGGAGAGTCGAACTCCCGGCCTCGACATCCCAAATGTCGCGCCCTACCAACTGGGCTACACCCCGATTTTTATTTTGTTGTGGTCAGATATGTGGTCAAGGGCGGGATTGCCGTCCTTATTTTTTGTTCAAACCAGCCGGAAGTGCTAAGAATATCAACGGTTTTCAGCGTTTCCATATTTTTATGGCGGCGAGCTGCGTACACGCTCCCAAACCATCCGCGCTACCAACTGCGCTACACCCCGATTTTTGCTTCCGCTATATTATATTAAAACCTTAGAGATTTGTCAATGGATTTTCGCGCATAAACATCTTGCGTACGGACGGCGAATGGGGTATAATGTCAATCGAAATATGTAAAATCAGGAGCATATGCTATGCAAGTATTATTGGCGACGGCATTGGCGCTGTTCGCGGGGCTTATAATGACCCGTGTATTTAAATATCTGCATCTGAAGCTGCCGGACGTAACGGCGTTTCTGATCGCGGGCATCCTGGTCGGTCCGTATGTGTTGGGACGTATCGGCATTTCCGGTCTGGGCTTTACCTCTATGGAGGAATTGGCGCATGTAAGTCTGCTGTCGAATGCGGCGCTGGGCTTTATCGCGTTCGATATTGGCAATGAGTTCCGGCTCGGGCAGCTGAAGCAGACCGGCAAAACCGCCACGGTCATCGGTATCGCGCAGGCGGTGTTTGCATCGCTTCTTGTGGACGCGGTTCTGATCGGACTGCATTTTATCCTAGGAGAAGACGTACTTCCGCTGCCGGTTGCGATCACCTTGGGCGCGATCGCTTCCGCCACGGCGCCCGCCGCCACGCTGATGGTCGTTCGTCAGTATAAAGCCAAAGGCCCGCTGACCGATCTTTTGCTGCCGATCGTCGCCTTGGACGATGCAGTCGGGCTTGTGATTTTCGCTGTTTCCATTGGCATTGCGCAGGCGATGAACGGCGGTGACATCAATCTGATTTCCGTGATCGTCAATCCATTTTTGGAGATCGTCTGCTCATTGCTTCTCGGCGCCGTGATGGGCGCGGTGCTGACGGTATTGGAAAAGCTGTTCTTCTCCAACACTAACCGCCTGTCCATGACAATTGCTTTCGTGCTGATTACCATTTCCCTTGCGTCCATCGAAATCCCGTTGGGTTCGGTGAAGATCGGTTTTTCCTCTTTGCTTGTCTGCATGATGCTGGGGACGGTTTTCTGCAATATGAGCGAATATTCCGCCGATATTATGCGCCGCTCCAACCGCTGGACAGCGCCGCTTTACACCGTGTTCTTCGTAATCTCCGGCGCGCAGCTGGAGCTGAACGTGTTTCGCGATCCATCCATCATTCTCATCGGTGTGGTCTATATCCTTGTGCGCTGCGTGGGAAAATATTTCGGCGCGCAGGCAAGCAGCGCGCTGATGAAATGTGAACCCAACGTGAAAAAATATCTCGGCATCACGCTGTTCCCGCAGGCGGGCGTGGCGCTGGGCATGGTGGTGAGCGCGCAGGTGCTGGGCGATAAACCGGGCGGCATGATCCGCAATATCATTCTGTTCAGCGTTATGATCTATGAATTGGTCGGGCCGCTGCTGACAAAGATGTCGCTGACGAAGGCGGGCGAGATCACTCCCGCGTCGCCGGAAAAACAAAGCCGCGAGCGTTTTGCGCAGCAATAATTGATTCCCGGGAAAGCATTTGACAAACCCCGCAGAAACATTATAATTAAATTTAGGAAATATGTATTTTTTCAGGAGGAAAACAGCATGAAAACGCGTGAATTTTGGTTCATTGTCGGCAGTCAGTTCCTATACGGTCCCGAGGTTCTGGAGATCGTGGACGCCCGCGCGCAGGAGATGGCGGCGGCGTTGACAAGGGTGCTTCCCTATCCAGTGATTTACAAGGTCACCGCGAAAACGAATCAAGAGATCACCGATATCGTAAAGGCGGCGAACTATGACGACGCCTGCTGCGGCATTATTACCTGGTGCCACACCTTTTCGCCGAGCAAGATGTGGATCAACGGCCTTGCGGCGCTGCAAAAGCCCTATTGCCATCTTGCGACGCAGTATAATGTGGAGATACCCAACGACGCCATCGATATGGATTTCATGAATCTGAATCAGGCGGCGCACGGCGACCGCGAGCATGGTTTTATTGCCGCCCGCCTGCGTATACCCCGCAAGGTCATTGCCGGGCACTGGCAGGACGCGAAGGTACATAAACGGCTCGGTGACTGGATGAAAGCCGCTGTCGGCGTGGCGGTTTCCAAGGAAATGAAAGTCATGCGTTTCGGCGACAACATGCGCGAGGTCGCAGTCACCGAGGGCGATAAGGTCGAGGTGCAGGCGAAGCTGGGCTGGCAGGTCAACACCTGGGCGGTGGGCGATCTCGTAAAAGAGATGAACGCGGTCACAGAGGACGAAATTGACGCGCAGATGGAGACGTATCTTACCGCCTACGACGTGGCGACCGGCGACGTTGCGGCGATCCGGTATCAGGCGCGGGAGGAAATCGCCATCAAGAAGATGATGGATCGCGAGGGCTGCCGGGCGTTCACCAATACGTTTCAGGATCTGTACGGCATGGAACAGCTGCCCGGGCTTGCGTCCCAGCATTTGATGAGCCTTGGTTACGGCTACGGCGGCGAGGGCGACTGGAAGGTTTCCGCCATGACCGCGATTATGAAAGCCATGGGCGAGGGCGGCAACGGCGCGTCCGCGTTTATGGAGGACTATACCTATCATCTGGTCGAGGGGCAGGAATATTCCCTCGGCGCGCATATGCTGGAGGTCTGCCCGTCGCTGGCAGCGGAGAAGCCCCGCATCGAAACGCATCATCTGGGCATCGGCATGAATGAAAAGGACCCTGCCCGTCTGGTATTTGAGGGTAAGGCAGGCAAAGCGATCGTCGCGAGCCTGATCGACATGGGCGGCAGGCTGCGGCTGATCGTGCAGGACATCGAGGCGGTCAAGCCGATCATGCCCATGCCCAATCTGCCCGTTGCCCGCGTCATGTGGCGCGCAATGCCCGATCTGACCACCGGCGTGGAATGCTGGATCACCGCCGGCGGCGCGCATCACACAGTGCTCAGCTACGACGTTTCCGCAGAGCAGATGCGGGATTGGGCGCGTATGATGGAGATTGAATTTGTCCACATCACCAAAGACACTACTCCCGAAAAGCTGGAGGAGGCGCTGTTTTTAAAGGATCTGGCATGGAAATTAAAATAATTTGATTTTACCTTTGGAAAGGTTGCGGTCTGCATGAATAAATTCAAGGCGCTGAAAGGAAAGCTGTTTTACGGCACCGGCGCGATCGGTCTTGATTTGAGCTACGGTTTGTTTTATAACTACCTTGCCAAATATATGACGGATATTTTACATCTGAACAAGCGGTTTTTGCTGCTGCTGACGCCGATTGCCCGTATTTGGGACGGTATCAACGACCCGATGATGGGCGCAATCGTCGATAATACCAATACAAAATACGGCAGATACAAGCCGTGGGTCATGTTCGGCTCGATCACCAACGCCATCGTACTGTCGCTGATCTTCTTTACCCCGTCTTTCTTCAACCTGAACGGCGGGATCGGGATCTATATCTTCATCGCGGCGATGTACGTGCTTTGGGGCATGACCAACACCACCGCGGATATTCCCTATTGGTCGATGGTGCCCTCATTCACATCCGATCCCAAGGAGCGCAACACCCTTGCCACCATCGCGAGAACCTTTTCCGGTCTCGGGCAGGGCATTATCACCATTGCCTCCCCGCTGGTGTACAGTCTGCTTTCCCGCACCGTGGACACGGACGGAAACAAGGTCTACGACGTGAACAGCTACCGCTGGTGGGCGGTCATCTGCGCGGCGATGCTGGTATTTTTCTCCGCGCTGTCCATGTCCAAGATCAAGGAGGTCAACCATACAAAGTCGGAGGAAAAATTCTCCTTTAAACGCATCTTTAAAATCATCAAGGATAACGACCAACTGCGGGTATTTATGCTCTTTGCCGCGATCTCCAATACCGGCTGGTACATGATCTCCGGCGTAGGCGCGTATTATTTCGACGTTGTCGCCGGAAACGCCAACAAGCAGTCCATGTTCAATACCTTCGGCGCGGTCGGGTCGATCCTCGGTCTGCTGGTGATCCCCGTGATGACGAAGTTCACCACCAAGCGCCGCACCTATCAGACGTCGCTGGCAATGGGCTTCGTCGGCTTCGCCCTGATGGGGGTCGGCGGCGCGCTGCTGGGCTCTGATATTCTGATGTATATCGGGTATCTGATCGGCTCCACCGGCATCGCGTCCATGTTTATCTCCCAGACCATCTTCCTTGCGGATATTGTGGACTACGGCGAGGTCAAAATGGGCTATCGCGCGGAATCCGGCACGTTCTCTATGAAGGGCTTTTTGCAGAAGATGGCGTATACCATCGAGACCGTGATTCTGTTCGCGGGGCTGGAGATCACCCATTACAACGAAAACCTGCACGCGCAGAACTCCGCGAGCGTCAAGAATGCGATCAGCGCGATGATGTTCATCGTACCCGCAGTCTGCATTCTGCTTTCGCTGATTATCTATTCGGTGCGCTTCAAGCTGCACGGCGCGTTTATGGACAGCGTCACCGCCGAAGTCACCAAACGCCGCGAAGAGCGGGAAGCCGCGGCTGCCAAAGGGTAAGCGGTATGGTGAAGCTGAACAATAGCTGGGATTCCCTGCTGAAAACGGAATTTGAAAAGGAATATTATCTGAAAATCAGGGAATTTCTGAAAAAAGAGTACGCCGACCCGCGGTTCCCCGTATATCCGGATATGCACGATATTTTTAACGCCCTGAAGATCACGGATTACAACGCGGTCAAGGCGGTGATTTTGGGGCAGGACCCCTATCACGGTCCCGGGCAGGCGCACGGACTGTCCTTTTCGGTCAAGGAGGGCGTCGCGCCCCCGCCGTCGCTGGTGAATATTTTCAAGGAATACCACGCCGATCTGGGGTATCCGATCCCGACAAGCGGCGATCTGACCCCGTGGGCAAAAAACGGCGTACTGCTGCTGAATACGGTGCTTTCCGTACGCGGCGGACAGGCGGCAAGCCACAAGGGCGTCGGTTGGGAAATCTTCACCGACCGTGTGATCGAACTGCTGAACGCACGGGAAAAGCCCATTGTGTTCCTGCTTTGGGGGCGGTTTGCCAAAGACAAGGCGACGCTGATCACCAACCCCAATCATCATATTTTAACGGCGGCGCACCCCAGCCCCCTGTCGGCGTATAACGGATTTTTCGGCTGCCGCCATTTTTCCAAAACCAACGCGCTGCTTGCCGACGACCCGGTGGATTGGAGATTGTAACATCTGATTTGCGGGGCGTTTACGCCCCGCAAATCAGATGTTAGGTAGAAGGTAGGAGGGAAGAGGTAGGAGGTTCGGAAATCGCTTCGCGATTTGGATTTATAAATCAAAATATCGGGCTTCGCTTGTAGGAACGCCATTGGGCGTCGGAGCGGCTATGCCGCGAGGGCTCTTTTCCGGAAATCCGCATAAGCTCCAACGGATGCCCAATGGGCATCCCTACAAATTTGCGGAAACGGGTAGCACGGCGCACTGCGAGACGGTCAGGGACATTGTCGCCTTGCTCGCTTGGGGCGCTTCGCAATGCTCTGTGTCCCTTCCTGCAAATGCACCGCCTGCCCCGTCCGCCGGACGCGGCGGCACATTTGCCGTTTAATCATACGGCAAAATCGCAATATTGGGGAAAGGCACAATTTACCCTTTGCCGTATGATTTTCTAATAAATGCCCGTAGGGCTTAACCATATTCCAAAGCCGGGAAAAGTATGCTGATCTTCCCATCTT
>JAFVBH010000031.1 GCA_017480115.1 Clostridia bacterium | reverse complement strand
TTCTTAAAAATTTATAAACAAAAAATGCCTGCCGATCGGCAGACACTTGACAAACAGATGAAAATATGAAATAATGTAGTCGAGGGGCAACCGGGTAAAGCGGCTAGTCACTCACTTTTGGTCGATGACCGTCCGCTGAGACTAAGCAGGTGGACGGTCAATTTTTTATTGCCTTGATAACCTCACATAGAGCTACAAGAAGAATGATAAGTAGAATGATCTCTTGCATTCTTATCACCCCCTCGATAAAAGATGGGGTGAGCAACTAAAACGCCGCCATACTGCCGCCTCTCGGCTACATCGTATGTATTTTACCGTATTTTCAAGTATCTGTCAATATCTGTCGAACCCGTCCAATATCTCGGGACGGGTTTAAATTATTGCGCCGTTTGCATTCAGCTGCGCGGTCAGCCGTTGCTGCGACGTTTGCAATGCTGCGTTTTCCTGCTGCAGCGCCGCCAGCTGCGCCTTTAACGCCGCGATCTCATCGTCCTTGGACTGTTCGGCGGTTATCGCTGCTTCTGCTTCCTGCGCCGCCTGTGCCGCGATTTCGGCGGCAAGCGCGTTGTATCCCGCTTCGGTGATCTCCTCGTATCCGTCTGCCGTGATGGGGACGGAATTGGAGCAGATGCCGTCGGGCATTTTGTAATAATACATTTTCATTCATTATCACCCCTTATGCGATGGCGAACCATTTGTAGGTCATGCTTCTTCCTAGTGCCGGTCTATCGCCGTCATTGATTCCACGCCATGTGAGAATCTTATTTCCCGTATCATAAGAATACTCGCCGTCAGCATTATATGAGCAAGTGGCATTATAATACAACGTCTTTGCCGGTCCTTTCGTCCAAAGGGAACCCAAAACCCTGTACGTAGTATTTGTGGAATATTTTGTTTCTATCAAACAAAATACAGCCGGTTCAAAATCGATATAAAAGTTATAACTTCTGACGCCGGAGGTTAATGTAAAACTTCCTTGCTGAAATTTACGTCCAACGCGAACTGCAGCGTTGGCGAATTTTTTGACGTCAAAATTTCCGTCCTCATTGACAGCGAGTATACCGCTTGGCTTGATATAGCCGTCCGGGATCGCCGCCACTGTAACAGGCACTGCGTAATTCCCATCGGCAAATGTTTGTGTCGCTTTTGCCGGAATTACCGTCGGCAGCGCAATCATACTGCTCATGCTTACCGCCTCCTTTTATTCAACTGCGATCCATGTGTATTCTTTTTTCGAGAACAACGGGTAATTTTTAGTGGTGTCATTCCAAACAAAATCCCCTGTTGATGCGTCATAAGAATACTGACTTGCTCCGCATGTACTGCTGGATGACGTTGTCCAAGAATAAGCGTAGGCGTTTCCGTCCTGCTCCTGTACAGAATCACAGTAACAGGAAAACGCAATATAGCTTGAGCTGCTGTTGGTATCCGAACGCTCCGAGACAATTAGATAAAACAGCTTGGGGGCAAATCCCGTATGAAATCGCTGCGTATATACCGCCGATGTATTCGTAAATGTGCCCGTTGCGATTTTCAGCGTATCCACCTGCAATGCCGCATACGCCGCCATATCAACCGTGCCGTTTTCCGTTACCGTCAATTCCCCCGTCGGAATGATGTATGCATCGGGGATCGGATTCACTGTGATCGGCGATGCAAAGCCGTCGTTCTCCGTGTCAAACGTCTGCATCGTTTCCGTTGGCGTGATCGGCGACAGCACGTCCAGCACAGGATCAGCCCCGCCGCCGTCCATGGTGCCGGTGATGGGATCGCCTTTGGCGTCATGGGCGGTGACGCCCTTTGCCAATTTTGCGGGGGTGACGGTATCGCCTGTCAGATCGATCAGGGTCGCGCCGTCCCGCAGTTGGATTTTTCCGTTGTCCATAGAATCACCCAATAGTGACGGTTTTCCCGCCTGCCGCGTTGTCCGTATAGGTCACGGGGATCGCGGCGACTGTGACCGCCGACAGATAATTGTAGCCGTCGTCGGTATCGGGGGTGATGGACTGTTCGGCAAACGTGGGCGCTACGTTCTTCGCCTGCGCGTTGACGTCCTCAGAGCCGGACATCTCGCCCTCCACGCCGAGGACGGTCACGCCCTGCCGGATATTGGCGGGAATGATCTTCGCCTGTTCCGCTTCCGCGATATACGCCTTGCCGCTGCCGTCGTGGTAGCCCTGCGGGATCGTCAGCTCCTGCTCCTTGGTCGTGATCTCACCGTTTACGCCGCCGTTGTTGGGCATGGTGCCCGTCAGCTGCACGCCGCGCGCATGGGCGGTCTTGCCGCTCAGAATCTCGCCGACGGCTGCGGTATCGTCCGACGTGTCGCTGTCAAACGTATTCGTACCGGTGATGGGCGCGCCGGATTTATCATGCGCGGTCACGCCCTGCGCCAGTTTGTCGGCGGTGATGGTGTCGGCGGTCAAGTCCATTAAGACCGTGCCGTCTTTCAATACGACTTTGCTGTTGTATTCTTCTGCCATAAAAAAATCTCCTATCCTATGTAAACTGTTTTGCCGCCGGACGCGTTGGTTGTCCGGCTGATTTTGATTGCCTCGACGGTCACATCGTCCGTCATGGATTTGCCCTTGGTCGGCAAGGTCTGCGATTCAAACGCGGGAAAAATCGCATATGCACCCTCGTAAGGCGCGCCGCCGTCCTTTGTCGCGCGGTAGGCGGTCGCGGTGATGCGTTTACTGACGGACACCGACGCGGTGATGTGTTTTTTATCGATCATAATGGCACCTCTCAATGCGTAGCGTCATATCTTTAATTGCCGTATAGCGTCCGCCATTATCCCAATAGATATGTACACATAAATAAACATGTTCATATTCATACGCGCCCAATTGTCGGGTTTGTTCTTCGGAAAGATAAAAAGCAGCTGTATCGCCGCTGATTTCACCGTTTAAAATGATTTTCAGCTCAGCAACATGTATAACCGCTTGCACGGTATCGCCGTCAGACAAAACGGCTTCGCCGGGCGCGTCATCATTGGTAAACTCCACATAAAAACAACGATCATCCCCGGCTATGATTACTTCATTGGCATTGCAGCAGCTCATATGTCCCCTCCTTACGTCAGCCCATACAGACGGATCAGATTTGCAGCATAGAATACTGAATGCTTTCCGTTGTTATTTTCCAACCCCATGGGATTATGAAATAACCGTTGCGCATGATTCAGCGTCAGCGTGTTGCCGGATAATGTCCCTGTCATAGATGTGATTCTATGTTTATAGACTTCGTCTGCAGCGGCGCCGATTCCGCCGCCCAGCAGATACCCGTTATAACTGCCCACCAAGCCGACCACCGAAGTCCCCCCGCCGCTAAATTCAGCAAGAAAAGCGCGGTACTTACCTATATGCGATATCGATGCGGCCGTATCCTGCGCCAGCGCAGAGGAAAGTAACAAATCGCCGGTATCCGCAACGCCGTAAATCTTTGTGATGGTTACGGCATTATCTGCGGTATTGATTGCGGAATGGGGATTTGTTTCCGCCGTGCCGCCGTCAATTACGTCCCGACGATTATGAAACAGTCGCTGGCAATCATTCAGGGTTAACGTCTCGCCGCTGACGGTTGCGTATATTGCGATCGTCAGCGTACTGTCCGCGTCTGTTTTTACGCCGATCCCGCCGCCGCACAGCACATCGTCACTACAGACTGCAAAACCGCTGCATGCGGTGCTGCCGATCAAAAAATCAATCACCAAATAGCGATACATGCCAATATTGGGGACTGTGATTTTTCCTTGATTCCATTCGCCGGACCACAAAAGCGCAAGGTTCTTATCAAACGGTAGGAACTCCGTTACATGAGAGCCGTATAACTCACTATGCGCGATGGCGCTGCCGCCATCATCGTTATGCATCATGCGATCCACACAGGAAGCAGTAATTTTGCCTGCTACGATCTCGCCGCGCACACGCGTCGTGATCTGTGTATAGCTGCCGTCAGTCTCTTTTTTTTCGAGAATCCCGCCGCCGTTCAGTGTCCTGCCGTTATTCAGCAGCAGCGCCGCCGACGCCCGATTATTCTCATGATCCACCAGTGCGATCAAATGCCGGTTGTTACCGACTGCCGCCGATGTAAAGCTGTCGCCGGCTGCGACGCTGTCCGGCTCTCCTGCTGCGGCTGCGTCCGTATGCATAAAGTTATTTTCCACTCTTGCGGTTGATGAGGCTGCAATCTTAAACGGAGAACCGGTATAGAAAAACAAATGGTTATCCCGGATAGTATTCGAGCCGGTGGCATTCCACAGCTCCACCGCAGAAGAACGTCGGTCGCTGCCGATAAATATATTGCCGTGAATATCATAACCGGTACCGCCGCTGAAATAGATCGCCGCCCGTTCGGGATGCCAGTTCCCGATAAAGCGGTTGTTCTTGATTACAATATTGGAGTTATTATGGATATTCACATCGGCGGCGCCGTGATTCGGATAATCCGCATGGGTGCCGATTGCTTCCGGCAGCGCACGGGTACTGGCTACCGGCGCGGAACGGCTGTAGAACGTACAGTCCTCAATCGTCAAATCAGAAACCCCGGTGCCGTCGTAGTTATAGTTAGAGCGGTAGGAGCTTCCTTCGGCGCCATCTACATTGACGTATTCGCAACCATAGGACCATGCGTCCATTTCCTCAAACACACAGCCATGCAAACCGCTGTTTGCACAGGCGTTAAACTCAATATAGTGTCCGGAGCCCGACGCGCTGTTACCCTCTGCCGCCGTGGTTGTACGGGCGTTTCTCCATTTGCAATTGATAAAATGTACGTTATTTGCGTGACCGACTCCAACGCCGGTGCCGCGCCGTCCCGCAAGATCAAAGGTCGCGCCGATTACATATACATTCTGTACACCGTTATAAGCGGTAACCGAACTGTCGGCGCTGCTGACAAGCAGAAACTGCGAACGCTTTTCCTCGCCGAAGGTCAACACCGCGCCCGGCGCAAAGAGCAGTACAGTATTGGAATAAAAGGTTAAATTGTGATTGCTGACATAAAAGCCGGCAGGAAAAAATAAAACGCCTCCATGCTGCCTGCATGCGTCCAACGCATTTTGCAGCACATCGCCGTCATCCGTTTTGCCATCGTGAAAAGCGCCGAAGTCGTCGGACACATTATATACCTCCGACTCCATTTCCCGCAGTACGGTTTCTATCCCTGCCAATCTCGACAGCGCGTCGCTGATATTCGTTTCGTCGGTCTGTAAACGCTGTTCGGTCTCGGCGTCGATCGGTCCGGCTTTTCCGTCAGTATAACACTGCTTGATCGCATCATGAATTGACTGTCTGACATCTTTTCCGTAACGGGCGGAAAGAATGTTATTTAAATACGTAGTAATTGCTGCCATAAGCTCCTCCTTTTTTCACGCGGTATAGTATGATAACGGGATCACCACCCGGGAACCGGCGGCGATTAATTGAGAACCGCGAATACGCAAAACGCCGTTACGGGAACCGGATTTATTAATAATTGCCATCACTACAAGCCCGCACCCGGAATTATAGTCCCCGTTCATCACATAGCAAGGGAAATAATTATCATACGAGCGGAGCGGCGCGTGGTTGGCGACGTCCGTGATCCGCAGGTATTCGTGTTCGATGTCCGTCGTCTTGGCGGTGATCGTCATACGCAGGCAACCGACGATATGCTTTCCGAACTTATCCAACGTCGGGGAAACGCTGCCGCAGCTGTCGATCACGGTAAAAAATCCGCTGTCAACATTTACGCGCTGCTGAAGATTCTTTAACCCGGTTGCGGCGTCCGACGCCCCAGTACCGCCCTTAGCGACAGGTAATATCACGCCGTTAGCCGCGCCGGTAGTAACGATCTCGCCAATGGGCGTAACATCGACCTGCGCTTTCAATTGCGTACCCGACCAGCCGATATATATTTTGTTTCCCGCCATATCGGCGCCGCCGCCCTGCTGCACAGGCGTAAACCCTAAAGCGTTTTGTTTATTGGCAACGGTTTCGTTCAGGGCGTCCACGGTTGTTTTCAGGGCAAATTTATCGGACGCCTCCTGCAAGGCGGTTTGCGCTGCCTGCGCCGCCGCTTCCGCGGCATCGACCGCGCCGGTGGCCACATTAACGGCATTTACCGCTTTATTGGCGGCGTCTACCGCAGCGCCCGCTTGTACAGACGCCGTATTCGCGGTTTGCACCGCAACTTCCGCATTTCCGGCGGCTGCGGTCGCGGTACTTGCCGCGGCGTTTGCCGTACTGATGGCGGCGTTGGCAGTGCGGGTAACATCAATTACCTGATTGGCGGTTGCCTGCGCCTGTTTTATATTTTGCAATTGCAGGTCGGTCATTGCCTGCAGCGTGGCGCCGTAGGTAAAGACCGATGCAGAGGAATCCAACAGATTACGTTCAAACTTGACGCAGACATAAGAACTGTTTACTCCGTGGGGAACGGAAATGACGGGATTGGAGTTGCCCAGTTGAATGCGGTCGGTATCGATTCCCATATCGGAAAGGTCAACAGCGCGCAGCTCAATTGTATCGGTAAGCGCGCCGCCGCTTGTAAGGAATGTTTCGCCCTTCTGTTTCAACGCCGTGGGATCCTCTATATCACCGAAAACCTCCGTACGCCAAATATATCCGAATACGTTTACGGCGGCAGTATTGACAAGATAATCTTTACCGCCGTTGACCGATGAGATCGTCAATCTGCCTTTTTCTTCGCCCTGATCCTTACCTAAGGGAATCAGAACGGTAAAAATATCCTCTGCGGAAATATGCTCTGTAAGATCAAGCAGATTGTTTCCGAATTGAATCGGCTGGGCGTCGGCATTCCCCGACGCGGCGGTGTAATCCACGTAGCTCTTGTCGTTCTCCCTGCGGATTTTGATATATCCGCCGAATTTAGCAAGCAGCTGATTATTGATCTCATTCCATACCGACGCATAATCGACGCTTTTGGTATCCGCCGTGCCGGGCACGTCAACCGTGCCGAGCGTAAACCGTTTCCACGGTTCATGCGCCGTTTGCTCGTTATATGCGTCGATATATTTTTGCAAAAGCCCCCGAAGATCGCCCTTGTAGGTATACGGACGAATTACGGCGTCGTTCAGATATGCCAATTGCCCCTCGCAGAAAATCGATCGGCAATTGTTAAAATCCTGATCGTTATACAGCACCCTGCCGCGCCATATTTCCGTGTCGTCCTGTTTAACGACAACTTCGGACGTCAGTTTTTTCAGCCTGTCATACATGGGATTGACCGGCGGGATCGTAATCTTCAAGCTGCCTGCCTTATTCAGCTCACCGGATAACTGCGCCGCGGTCAGACAGTACCCGTATTCAGCCATAACAGGGTGATAAATTAAATTTCCGTCGGCATCATAGATGGCATACATCACAAGCTTCCCCCTCTGTAGTCGATGGATACAAAGCCGTTGCCCTTGAACGTGAGCTTGTATTCACCTTCGCGGATCACAATATCCGGGATTTGTGTCTTTTTTGTTGTTTCCGCGCCGCCGTTAAACAGTAGATATTCTTTACCATTGTAGGTAACGGTCATATCCTGTCCGTCGGTAAGGGTAACGACAAACACGGGCACTACGGGCTTGCGGCTGCCGATCACGGTTACCTCCAGCGTACCGCGCACAAGGAAATCCTCATATTCCCGGATCACGCCACGATCGAAGTTGAACGGATCCCAAAGCCACGGCTCCATGGATGATGTGAGTTCCAGTTTGTATGGCTGCACGTCATAGTCAATCACGATCTTTGAGCGATATTCTTCCGAACGCCATTCGTTAACGGAAAATCGCCCGATATAGTAATAGCCCGGATCATCGTCAAGGATCGCTTTCATTTCCTGACCGTGGAGATAATTCATAATTTCAGAATAGACGGCAGTCCAATCGTCGCGATTTTCAACCTGAAATTCCATAGACCCGACGCGGTTATTATATTTCACATCGCCGGTAGGTCTTTCGGATAAATCCAAAACGCCGTCCGCACCGGTAATGTCAATTTTATTCGTCTTACACGGCGGCGGCAAAAAGACCGGGCGCGAAGTCGGCACAAGCCGCCAGTTTTTCCATGTGTGTTTTTCATGATCGGGACGCTTGAGCGGAATAAAGGTGAGCCCGTGCGCAACGTGCGCGCGATATTGAAAATTTCTCATACGCCCCGCTCCTTTAGTTTGGCAGCTCTGCCCATGGTGGAATCCACGCCCGGCGACAGTTCCCCCACCAAAGCGCCGTTGCTCAAGCGTACCTCCATGCGGTTTAATCGATTATAGATACGTTCCAGCCCGCGGCTCAAAGAATCGATCTGCGCCATCTGCTGATTTACGGTACCGGCGTTTAAATTCACCGTCATATTGCGCTGCAGCTCCGGAAAATCCAGCATGGCTGACGACCGCGGGGCAAGCGTGGCGCCGACAAGCTGCGCGCCGACAGCCGCCGCGTCTTTCTTTCCGGCTTTGATCGCATTCACCCAGCCCTGCACCCAGTATGCGCCCTCGCGCCCTGCCAGTCTGGACGGGGATTTGATTAGCGCCCTAACGCGCATGCCTTTGTCGGTCGCGCTTGCCAGCTCTGCACCGGCATCATATGCAGCCCCTTTTCGGCTTAAAATCCCTTCCACATATCCGTCGGCGGTATTTCCCCCGTCATTATACAGACTGACCGACCCGGCGCCGGCGCTGGCATTATCTCCAAGGGCTTTACCGGCAGTGTTTGCGGCGGGTTGTTTGGAATTGATTCCGTCTGCGAAGCTGTCAGCAGTTTTTATACCGCCTTTTTCCATTTCTTCCCGCGCTTTTTTCAGCATATTCCCAAGGGTATCCAAATGTGTTTTTGAGACATTCGGCATTCTGTTTTTTGCTGCTCTCTCCATTAGATCGTAGGATTTTTCAAATTGAGCAACCTGTTCCCGCAGCATTTCGTCTGTAGCTGTTTCGGCGGTTTTGAAGTTATAGACAATATCGTTAATAGCGGCGTCGATTTTCTCAGCGTTTCCGGAAGCGGACGCTTCTAACAGCGCATTATACTGTTGTATGGTATTCATATAGCCGTAGTACTTTCCCGTGGCGTCATTCAGCTTGTCCGCCGCCTCATCATATAAAGAACTCAGCACATCCAGCTCATCCTGCACTTTTTGAAGCTCCCACGCGTCAGACCAAGCGCCTGTAGTTAAATAATTGTTGCGGGCGGCATCATATTCTTTTTCTTTTCTCGCGCGTTCTTCTATAAGCGCGTTTACCTTCTCCATGCATTCTAAATATTGAAGTTCGCTCTCCTCTATATTTTGCTGCGCATCCTGCCACGCTTCATAGTTGCCGCTTAAAAAGGCTTCCGCCTTTTTGGATTCAATCAGCTGATCGATACTATCTTTTAAATCCGCGTAATTCTGAATAATATTATCGGTCAGTTTAATTTCGTCCCCTAAAGCGTTCGACAGCAATCCGGTTATTACTTGCGCCCGATCCTCATATCCTTCTTTTACTTTGCCGTTTGCGTCGGTGATCTGCTGGAGTTCCGCCCACAATTTTTCATTATTTTCAAACTCCGTCAGCGTAGCTTTGTTATTTTTTTCCTGCGCTTCGACCGCAGCTTTATAGGCTTCCGACTCTTCCTTGATCTGAGCGATCAGCGCCTTTTCTGCGTCGGTAAGCGCATATTTCTCTTTCGCGGCGTCTTTTGATTTTTTCATCATCAAACCGATTGCCGCGCCGACCGCTAAAGCGGGGGCAACAACGCCCGCGATGGACGCAGTCATGCTTCCGCCGATTACGGCGCTGATGGCTTTCGCCCCGGAAACAATTTTAGGCGCCATTTTCAGCGCCTTGCCGCCAACGGAGATCACTTTGCCGATACCGGTGGTCAATTTCCCAAGGATCGTCAGCGCAGGACCGGCCGCGACAACCACGGCGCCGATTTTTACAATCGTTTTCCGCTGCTGATCGTCGAGGTTATTCAGCTTATCCAAAAATTTCTGAACCTTATCGACGCCGGTCTTGATCTCGGGAATCAGCAATTTACCAAAAGAAATTGCCAGCTCCGAGGTCGCGGATTTTAAAACCGTGATCTGCCCGTTAAGGGTATTCATCTGCGTGTCCGCCATCTGCTGGGCGGCGCCGGCGGAATCCTGAATCTTTGCTTTTAACTCATCAAACGCGGCGCCGGAATTTTTAAGTAATATATTTGCACCGGAAATTGCAGCTGTATCAAAAATCGTCGCCAGGGTTTCATTTTTTGCTTCATTATTTAATCCTGACAGCTTAGCGTTTAATTCCGCCAGGACTTCTGAAAGCGCCTTTTCTTTGTGTTCAGCATCATAGGCGCTTATACCAAGCTTATCTAATTCTTTTTTTGCAGTTGCTGACGGAGTGTATAAGTTTTTCAATATGCGGCTAAGCATATTTCCGGCTTCAGCGCCTGCAATATTTTCATTTCCAAAAATGCCAAGCGCTGTTGATATTTCATCAATACCTTGGCGGGTTCGGCTTGCATTTGATGCGACTGTCGAAAGCCCGGCGCCAAATCCGGCAACGTCGCCCTTGGCTGAACTTGCCAGCTTTGCCAGTTTATCAGCGACTTCGCCTGATTTCTCCGCTTTCATGTTGAACCCGGCGAGGACGCCGGTAACGATATTTGCTGAATCCGAAATCGCCATATTACCGGCGGCGGCAAGATTCAGCGTATTCGGCAGCGCGTCAAAGGTTTTTTGCGTGTCATATCCCGCCATGGCAAGGATATTGATCGCGTCTGCGGCTTCGCCGGCGGAATACTTCGTATCCTTGCCCAGCTGCCGCGCCAGCTCCTCCAGCGACTCCATGGTATTGACGGTTTTCCCGTTCAAGTCCGACGTTGCGTCGGCAGTAATGCCGAGGGTTGCCTGCACGCCTGCCATGGAATCCTCGAAGCTTGCCGCTTCCTTGACCGCATAAAGCCCCAAACCGGCAACCATGCCGCTGAGGACGGACACCTTTTTGCCGACGTCTTCGAGCTTGCCGCCGAACGCCTGCACCTTTTCCCCCGCGACAACACATTTATCGCCAAAGGCGGCAACTCTCTGCGCGCCGACGGAACCAAACTCTTTTGTCTGTTTTTCTAAATTTTTCAGTTGCTGCTCTGTGTCAATAATTTCCCGTTGCAGCGCGTCGTACGCTTCCGGGCTAATCGGATTACCGAATGATTCGGAGACTTCTTTAGCCTCCTTTTTCAGCGCAGCAGCTTGATTTTGCGTATCTTTTAACGCAGTTTGCAGCTTTTTGTATTCCTCCGTATCAACATCGCCTGTCTCTTTGAGTTTTTCAAGCTGCTCTTTCAGACTTTTTGCTTTTTTATTGGTCTCCTCGATCTTTTTTTGAATCGGATCATATGCCTTTTTCCAAGCGTCATAATTTCCTGCGGTTTTTGCCGCCTGCGCGCTGGCGGTTCTTAACTGCTCCAGTCGAGATTTTGTGCCGTCAATCGCAGTGGAAAGATTCTGCTGCTTCTGCTGTAAAAGAACGGTGTTCTTAGGATCAAATTTCAGCAATTTATTGACGTCGCGCAAATTCGATTGCGTGCCCTTAACTTTGTTATCAACGTCGCTCAGCGACTTCGCCAATTTGGTGGTATCGCCGCCGATCTCGATTGTAATACCCTTGATTCTGTTGCCCGCCATAACCTCACCGTCCTTATAATTTATCCATATCTTCCTGCGTCGCCATCACGGGATAGTCGTATTCATCGTTTTTCAATTCGGTAAACATATCGTTCACCATGCCGATTGAGAGCAGCTCACGATCGGCGACAGAAATACCGCACTGTACTGCGCGAAGCAGAAACAGTGCGGTTGTCAGCGGCCGGTCTACGCTCCGGCTTTTTTTTTAGATTCCGACGTTTGCGTTTGTTCGCCCGTCCACATATCGATAACGTCAGACAAAGTATTATAGATCGCATAGGGATCTTCAATACCGGCAAGCCACTCCTCTACCGTATCCGGGGCGTTCGGATCGCCGTGCTTATGCATGGCGTAAACAATATCCTCGTAAATCGCCGGATCTTCGATCGTAAAGGAAAATTTATCGTCGTCCGGCGTCTTTTCCGCCTTAATCGTCAACAGGTCGGAAAAAATATCGCGGTTAAAGCGGTTGCGATATTCCCGCGGCAGGGCGGCGGACGTGCGCAGCCTGCATTCCTTGCCGCCGATCCTTATGGTCTTAATCATGTATCGTCATCCTCCGCAGCGCCCTCATTTACCGGCAACACAACATCGTTAAACCATGCCTGATACACCGTATCGTCGGTGTCTGCGGTGGTTCGCGCGCGGATATGCTGCTGCTCGGAGTTATCCAAAAGAGGGACGCCCACCACCGTCAAAGACAGCGTATCGGTCTGGGGCGTTTTAGAACCCTCATTTGTTTCTGCCGCCGTCTCAGGGCGCGCCGCCATGCAGCAGTAAAACCAAAAACGGCTGCCGTGCTGATCGCCGTCGATCTGAAATCCGAACGCAAATTCCACATCTTCAACGTCCTGCACTTCAAACAAAATACCACGCTTATCCTTGATCTCTTTCAGAATTTCCTCGCGCATCTGATCTGTAATATATGCCAGCTCCCAGTCGCCCGAATATCCGCCGTTTTCTCTGCTGGTGTAATATTCGACGCCGTCCGCATAAAACACGGTTCTCTCCCCCTCTGGGGACAGCGTGACCGCGCGGGAACCGGGCACGGGTACCGGCTTGTCGAAAGAAATCTTACCGTTCTCGGCGCGCTTCAGCAGCGCGTAATGCGCATGGCTGATGTTAAACTTTACTTTGTTTTTCTTTTTCATTCACGAAACCTCGCTTTCTTCGTCATCGATCGGCACTTCCGTTTCAAACACGGTCATAAACATACGCTCACTGTCGATATAGGTATCGTCCGACACATAGACAAGGCCGTGCTGATTCAGAATGTTGCCGATCTTTGTTTCCGTATCAAAATCCTTATTGTCGGAATAAAATTCGATTCTAAGATTTTTGATAGATTGATAATTTTTACCGTCCGCAATAAAATCGTCGCTGCCCGTATAATAAAAGCAAACAAAGGGCGGGCTTTGCGGCGTATTGTTCGGGAAACAATAATACGCATACGGAAAACCGATGTTTTTTACCATTGCGGCGATTTCTTTTTTTGTCATGACAGCTCCTTTTTGATTTCCGCCTCAAAAGTATTCGCGATCTCCTGATTAATCGGCGCGATATGGACATGGGGCTGGGTCTTTCCAAACTCCTTCAGCTTACCATTTTCGTCCAGCATACCATTTTTGATCGTGTGTCGACCTTCCAGCAAATGCGGCAAACCGGGTACTTTCGCGTTATAGATTACGCCCTGCGCGGAATATGTATTTGTCTCTATCTGTGACGTCCACCCCTCGGAATATTTTCCCTTGCCGAATTTTTCTCTTGAGGATTGCCTGATCGCCTTCACGCCCGCCCGAATGGCTTTTTTTACCGCGTTGCCGACGTCGCCGTATACCTCGCCCGCATAGTCGCTCAATATCTCGGATATTGCATCGTGCAGACCGTCAACAGGCGTTTTATATTTTTTATTCGCCATTGGCGCCGCCCTTCCTTTCCGCATACAGCTCCATGTAATCCGTACCGGGGACGTGGTAGGTTCTGTAGATGCCGTAGGTCTTGCCGTCGTATTCGCAGACGGTTTCCCCGTTATATACCCCGGCAAAAATCTCGAACTGCCATTCGGGGTTCAGTCCGTTTCGTCCGGCTGAAAAAAATTCCGCGCGGGAAATGCTGTTGACCTTGCAGAACACTTCCCGGCGGCAGGGCTTTTCTTTTTCCCAAACGCCGAGATCATTCTGCCGCTGTCGGTACCCGATCAAAACAAGAACACTATCCATTGTTGTCACCGCGCATTTTTTCGCTGAATATTCGGTTATTGAGAGCAAAACGAAGCATACGCGGCATACCCTCCATCGTGTCGCGCTTTCGCCATTGCCATGCTGCATACATGATAGTTAGCTGCGCGTCGCCGACGTCGTTCAGATTCAGCGTTACGCCCTCAATCTCTATTCCTTTTTGCGCCGCCTGAATATAGGACATCAGCCGATTGTCATATGCCGAGGTACCGGAAATGCCGAGATCAACCTTCAGCAATTCCAACATATCGCTGCTCGTCATGCTCTCAACAACTCCCTCAGTTAATTATCGTCCCCGTTGCCGGCGGGCGTCTTTGTGTTCGCCTTATCCTGCGGGAACGGGTGTTTGGGATCCAGCTGCGCGGTCGGCGCGCCTGCCAAACCGAACGCCATAAACGCGTCCTCAAAAACGGGCTTTCCATCATATCGGGCGGTTGCCTTGAATACAGTCTGATCCTCAACAAATCTGTATTCCCTCGACCTGTCAATCGAGATGCCCGCGCGGCGGCCGAGCTTGTAACGCTTTCCGTAACCGACAAGGATTTCATTATCCGCAACGAAATCCTCTGTTACGATCGTGCCGCCGACAACCGGCATTTCATTGTTGATGCCAGCAACTACAGCGCCTGCGGCGTTGAAGCTCAGAGATTCCGACACGATCGTTGCCTTGGTGGACTTTTTCATGATCCAAACAAGATCGCCCAGCTCATGCTCCAGTGCGGCAGTATTGGCGACGAGCGCTTTAAACAGCTCGATCCCCTTCTTGCCCGCAAGACTGATCTTCGTCTCAATCTTGGTGGCAAAGCCGGTGGGCATTTTTACGCCGGTGCCGTAGGCAATCGCTTTATCCACCGCATAACCGAGTCCCTGCCCAAGCGCGCGAATGATTTCAGACGCAAGCGCAATATCCGCGTCCTCCAGCAGCGCGTTGCAAACAGGAATAAACGCGCCGACCTTAAAGCCGTCGATTTCAATATCGGTAAAGGAAAGCCCGACCTCATTGATAACGCCGTATGTCTCCGTCCAAATTCCTTCGGGAACTTCGCCCATGATAACCTGACGGGCAATGCCGGGAATATCGATCATATCCACATGCTGCATCAACTTGGAATACTCCTCCGTCTCAGCATGAATCATCGGCAAAACGATTTCAGGGATCAACAGCTCCTTGCCGGAAATATCCCGGCGCTGCGCGCCCAGTTCTCTTGTGCGCTGCAGCCAGTTTTTTACGTCATCGCGGGCAATGAAGGACTGCTGTTCCTGCATCGACATGTCGCGAAATCTTTTCATACTCATTCTTACATTTTCCTTTCTTTCTTCCTGTTTCGGCTGCTGCGCCGATTTTTGTTTGTCCTCCTCGGCTTTCAGGTCATTTTCCAAATCGCCGATTTCCCGTTCGAGCGCCGCTTTCGCGTCGGCATGCGCCTGCTTGTCCGATTCAAACGTATCGACCGCCGATTCTACAGTTTGACGCTCCTCGTCGGTCTGCGCCGCCTGAATGTCGCTTGCAAGCGCCGCCTCGCGGGTCTGAAACTCTGCGTCTTTCAGCCGCAGCGCGGACAACTCCTGTTTTTTGTCATCGATCTTCTTACGAAGCATCAGAGCTTTGAGTGCCATTTTTTAACCTCTCTTTCATTTTCTCCCGCCATGCCTGCGCCGAGCGCTCCCGAAGATCGTCGCGCTCTTTGCTGCGGGCGGAAATATTTGTTTGCTCATAGGCAGGGAACGTACAGCAGCTCACTTCATAAAGAATTACGTCCCGGATCGTCCAATGCACGCTGCCGTCCTGCCGGACCTCGGTGTCCTCGCGCAGAATGTCGAACCCAAAAGAACATTGATCCACGTCGCCGCGCTTTACGCGCTCATACAGGTTCATAGCGTCGCCATCGTTCGGATTGATGTCGATATGTCCCCATAAGCCGCGCTCATCTTCCCGCAGCTGTAAAGTGTGGGCTTTTGTTCTTCCGAGTACAAGCGTCGTGTCATGGTTAATCAGGGCGCGAATGTCTCCGGAAAGTGAGCTTGAAAAGGCGCCGGGGGCGATGGACTCGCTCATATCCGACGCAATTTCATAAATGCTATTAAAAACGGCAAAATATCCCTCGATCGAAAGATTTCCGCCGTCGTCCCTTGTTTGAAATTCCGCAGGCAAAGACCGAATTTGCCGCATGCCTGCAGGTGGAGTATTTTTATTCATCTTCCTTGTCTCCCTTCTTATCGTCTTGGATCAGCTTCTTTTGTTTGCCGGACATTTCGACAGGAATATAGTTTTCAAGCCGGTTCAAATCGTCCAGCCCTTCCCGCGGCGACATGCCGATGCGGTCGCGTACCTCGTTCCCGGAAACAATCCCTTTGTCCGACAATCCGCCGAATACGGTATAGATCGTTTGCAGATCCCAATCCATAAGCGACAGCACGTTAAATTTCAGATACCACTTCGGCAAAAGGATCAATTTCTTTGTCATTTCCTGTTGCAAAGAGATCGCCAGCGGGCGGATCGTGTTCTGTACAAAGCTGTTCCATTCAAGGCGGTTAAACTTCTCGACGCCGAGCAAAAACGGCGGCACACCGAATACCGACGCCACCGTGCGCTTATCCAGTTGGACGGCTTCATTAATCGCAAGATCGGCAAGCGACAACGGCTTGATCTGTTCGACCTGAAACTGCTCCGCCGGTATAATCCACGGCGCGCCGTCCTCCTGCGGGTGCAGATAACTGTCAATAATTTTCTGTCTGCTCTTTTTATCGCTTAATTCCCCGGTCATAGCGTCGATTTTTACGATAAGCGACGGTTTCCATTTTGACGACATAAAAGCGTTTTTTGTCGCTTGCGCCTGCTGTAAATTCTTCGCTATATCCCGCAGCGATACCGTGACCCCGCGCCCCTTCCACATATAGGTGCTGTCTGGATTGTATGTAAAATGCAACACGTCGGCGGGCGCATACCGAATTCCGTCAATATAGACGAAATAATCGTCATACCCCTGCGGTTCAAAGACAACGCGGCTTGCGCTGATCGGCTCCAGCTTCTCCAAATAGCCGTCCTTCGTATGTGGCAGCACAACGGAATTACCTTCGCCATGCAGCAGAAGATTATTAACAATTGCCTGTATCCATGTAGCGCGGGTCATTGTCGGCATAGGGTTAATATCGATCAAGCGGGACAGCTCATTTGTAATGCGATCGTCGCCTTTTTCGGTATTGCACATTAAATGAATCGTGAGAGAACCGAGAAGTTCCGCGATACGGCGTACTGCTGTCATAATTTCCGGGCATTGATCCAACCGTGTGTAGCCCGGCACTGTCAGCATATTATAAGCCTCGTCTGAAACCAAAAAGCCGACCGGGCTTTTATTCCTCGTTCTTCGTTTCCATGCCATAAATAATCCCTCTTAAATTAAAACCATTCGTTTAAATTCTTCTGTTTTGCCGCGCCGTCAAGCATACGAACGCACGCAAAAACCGAAGCGTCAAACAGATCAATTCGATGCTCCGGTTGTATTTTTTCATATTGTACGGCGTCGTCCGTTTTTTCAATTGCCCGCACATTGGAAACGCAATATTCATAGGCGTCTGAATGCAGATAATACAGCTTGCCGTCCTTGGCCGCTTTCTCTATGTGTCGGAATCCCTGAGATTTCAGGTAGTAATATTGCGGCTGATCCACAATCTTAAACCCGGCTTTCCGCATGGCGGGAAAGTATTCCTCTCCGGCAAATTTACGGTCATGCCCAACCTGACGAATCCGAAAGCCCATGCGCCGCATGGTTATAAACCAGTGAACAATATCGGAGATGTTGACCGTCGGACTGTTGCACATTGTCAGCCATCCGTCATCCTTCCAGCCAAACAACGGAATATTATCCTCATCGGCTTTTCTTGCCGCCATAACGACGGGGAAAAACGCATGGGTAATGATAATGTCAACGTCATTATATTTACCGTACAGCGCAGCGGCGGTCAAATCATACAAACGCGACAAGTCGGCGCCGCCGTACCAATCAATCCCCAGCTTTGCCAACTCTTGAAGCTTCCAGTTGTATTTTTGATCGCTGGCGCGGAACTCTTCAATATCAAACCATGCTTTCATTGCGCTGGTATAGATATTCATGGAGCGTGACAAAAAATCTTTGCGCTGCTGCGGATCATTCTGTGCCTGCAACGCGTCGTTCATAATGTCAGACGGTCGGATCGTGACGCCGTAAGACGGGTTAGCCTTTTGCTGCTGAATCGCGCTGGTAAAATCACAGTTCCCTTTATCGTCCGTATCAGCGCGGGACACAAACACAAACAGAGAATCGTCCTTGACAGTCTCGGTAACGACCTTAACCGCGTAATCCAGCCTGCGATAACAGAACGAATTTATGTCGTCACCCGCCGTGGTAATGCCGATCATCAGTTTGTTCGTATAGGCTTTTCCGGCTTCTTTGAAACGGTTATATTGCGCCGCTTTTTTAAAAGCGTGTACCTCATCGGCAATCGCAATATTGCAGTTAAAAGAATCCTGTGCGTCCGGGTTTGACGCCAGCGCCCGCATCTCGATGCTGCCGGACGGCTGCCCGTCCTCGTCCTCAAATTCGCACTTAATCGAATGCTCCGCGTTATTATCCCGTACTCGGAAATCCTCAATCATTTGCCGATAACGAAGCGTATAAAGAATATCCTCGAAGCTTTGGCATGCCTGATCCAGCGACGCGGCAACGATATAAATTTTGGCGCCGCTCCTGCGTTCCAGCAGGGCAAGCCCGAACGCCAGCGCAGCGACAAACAGTGTTTTACCGTTCTTTCGGGGTATAAAAATAAACGCCTCTTTATATCGGCGTACGTTGGTGCCGCGATAATAAAAACCGAGCAGATTATAGACTATAAAAATCTGCCATGGCTGCAGCAGCAGCGGCGTATTCGTCAGCGGCGTACCGTCCAGCGCTTCGCCTTGTTTGTGTACCATGATCCGCTCAATAATGCCAATCACGAAATCCGGTTCTTTTGTGCGCAGCTCTAAATCGTCTCGTTTGCAGTCCTTGCTGAATCGAATACAGGCAAGCAAAACTTCCTTACCGCAAATGATCTTACCGGCGGTAACATCCTGCGCATATTGCAGGGCTACGTCTTTATATGACTTAGCCGCCAAGCTCTTTCAAAGCCTCCGCTAACGCAGATTTCCGCTTTTTCTTCATCGCCTGTTCATCGATCTTTTTCAGCCCTGCCGGTGTCAGACCGAGATCACGCCAATATGTGAGGGCGTCGCGGTTAAGATCATTCAATAGCCGGATCGCCGGATTTTGTTCTAAATTTTTTGCACCGCTTTTGTTTGTATGGGTAACGATCAGCTCACCGCCGGACTTCTTGAAGAATTTTTGCGCATCGTCCCGCCGTTCCAATATCCCCGCCAAAGTTTCGATCACGGGATCAAAATACGGGCGGTATGTTCCGGCCGCCTCGCAATTTGCGGTAATCAACTTTTTCCATGCGTTTCGTTTCATGGTCTTTCCCGACCCCCTTTCCGAAAAATTCCCGCGCGGTTGGACAAGGCTCCCCCCTCCGTTCCCCATTTAATAAAAATAAATAATGAAGTTAGGGCGGGGTAACTTATCCGTGAGCATTTTTTTTGCATTGAATTTCGCATTTTTGCGCAGTTTTTCGCATCAATTCAAAGCCGTATGCGGTCAATTTGCCTGTTTTTCGATCATGTAATTTATTGTGCATGTCAACTGAAACGCTGATTAAATTCCAGTCCTCCCACTGATATTCCGGATATTCATCACGAGGGAAAATATGGTGTACTGTGTCTGCCGGGACGCACTTCCCATAGCGCTTAGACAGCTGGCACATATAGCCGTCCCGACGTAATATGCGCGCGCGTTTCTGCTGCCAGCGTTTAGATTTATAGAATGGGTCAGCCGTTTTCATACCTTCACAATAAGATACAAAGAACAGCCTCGTTGCGGAGACTGTTCTTTGCGGAGTGTTTGGAGGAAACGGAAAGAAATTTACACGTTACGGAGGTATTTCCCGACTTCCTACAATATCAATTTAGCACATATCGAACTGCAAAACAATGCAAACTTACTTTAAATTTCCCGGCAGCTCACCGATTGATTGAATCGCTCGCTTATGAAGGTAGTATACGCTCCGTTCCGAATAGCCCATTTCGCAACACACCTCCTGCCATGGCAGACAGGAAACATACCGCAGCTGCAGCAGGAGCTTTTGATCCGCGTCCGGCACGGCTTCGATCACGCGGCTGACCCAGCCGACCACGGCGGCAAACCACTGCCGCGCGTCCTCCAGCTTCTTTTGCGCACGATCCAGCTGCTGCGCAATATCATCGTACCGATTGCCGAAGCTGCCGGAACCGATGACGCGCCGATCTTCGTAATTGATTCCACACAGCCCCGTAGCGTCCTGCTCCAGATTCAGCACGACGGATTCCCAATATCGTACTTCCTTTCTCGCAAGCTTGACCTGCTCCAAATATTCCCTTGCCGTCATAGATCCCCCTCCTTACAGTGTTTCGATTCTGACATAAATTCCCGGACTGGTCGCCCAAATCTTTTCCGCCGTTTCAGACACGACATAAGAATCGTCCCGCCAAAAGCCAACCGCCGTCATGCAGTCTTTTAACAGCTTTTGCAGGTTGTCCGTATCCGGCCGCGTGATCTTCCACTCGCCGTCTTTGTGTCTGCCCTTCGGGAACCGCCATTGCACAAACAGCCGCACCGGCGCGGTGATCGGCGTTGGCGGCGCATAGCGCTTTAAAAGCCACTCGAACAGCGCGCGAGCAGCTTTCAGCTCCGGCGGATCGTACCGCCGCGGTTTGCCGTTGACAACCGCCGTTTTCTGTTGCTGATGCGTGACGCGCGGCGGGTCTGTATGTAACGTAAATTCGATCAACTCGGCGTCGCCCCTTTCTTATGCAGCTGCAGCCGGATATACGGTCGGTCGTTGATGTCGAACGTAACTTTAATATCCCGGTCGCGGTCAAGGATCTCCCAACCCTTGTACTGCTTTTCCCAAAAAGCCGGATCAAAAATGTGATATTCCAATATCCGCGTGATCTCCTTGGGCTTGTACGCGCCGTCCACGTTGTAGGATTTCGGTTTGGAAAGATTCTTGGACGCGAACCAGCGCTTATCGCCCGACGTCTGCTTGGCGACATAGCCCGCCAATTTGTTGATGGAGTTATAGAAATTGCGGATACGATCCGCGTTGGCGGCGCCGCAATGCCACAAATCTTCTATCGCGTCGCGGTCATGAATCTTTGACGTCAGAATGTGATGGTGTACGCGCGCCGGTTCGCCGTCGGCGGAATAGACTGCGGTAATAATTACGTATTTGAAGTTCTTGACGCTGATCCCGTTCTTTTTCAGCCAATACTTTACCCTGCGCATGAAGTTTTTCACTTCTCTGTTTGCCGCCTCCTTGGAGTTCGGAATATGGGCGTCGTCGTATGAAAGGGTGATATGCAGATCGCCGTAGCTGAAATTCTTTTTTATCAGCCACATCAAATAGCGTTTGGAACGCTCGTCATTTAGATTCTTCTGCGCCGGTGTAGATTCCGTATGCCGCTTGCGCCTGCGGTTCTGCTCCGGCGTCTGACGGCCGCCGATGCACGGGATAATATCCACGTCTTTGAACTCCTTGCCCAGATCGATGGTTTTCTCTCTGATAAAAAAATGATATGGCTGCATGTGTTTCACTTCCCTCCCGGGCTATCCCGGGGAAAGGGACAGCGTCTTGCCGCTTTCCCTTTCCCTCGACCCATTCCCTTTTCACGCTCAAAGAAAAGAGATAAATTTTAGATTTCGTCGATTTCTTAATACCCAATACAAGCCCGAAAGCGGCAGCCGCCGCTTGAAAAATTCGGGTGTATTTCTATATATAATGTAATAGGATCAGCGCGCAGCCGGTCGCGGACGCCTTGTCCGTTTTAAGATCGTCCAGCGGCGCAGCTCATGATTGTTTTGACGGCAGACCGCCGTATACAGACCGTTGACGGTGATGCCCATGACGTTCGCCGCTTCCGACGCCGTGCCGTCCACGATCACCGGCAAATCGGTTTTGTTATCATAGACTGTGTATAGGATCATCGCCCGCATGCCCTTGAATGCGCGCAGCCCCGATGTTGGGGATTTAGGCATTGTTTGCACCTCCGATTAGATCCCCATGCGGGGTCTGGACTTCGACGAGGGGACACATGCCGTCCTTCAAATCCGTCTCACTGTACTTGACCTGCAAGCCTGTCGCCATGCAATAAGCACACAGGTTTTGTACCTTCATTAAAAGCCCGCAGCATTCGCAGCTTTTCGGCATCTCCATGCCTTTGATAAGTACGCTCATTCCGCACCTCCGTCCATCTTCGCGCCGCAGTTGGGGCAGAAGTTGTATTTATTTCTTCTTGTTCGCTGCACTTGGCATACGGAACACAAATACGTTTCGTTTTCGTCAAGCAGTACGTTTCCCGTGAGATAATTATGCGCGATCCATGCTCCGTGTCTCACCGGCTCGGCATCGATTGTGGGCGCGCATTTCGCCGCAATAACAACGGGATCATTTGATACACGGTCTTTGCATAATTCGTCCGCGTCAATCAGTCGCATTTACCGTTACCTCCTTCCGAAAAATCGTCCCAGCCGTCTGTGTCGGGCTCTATTTCCTCTAAATCTGCCGCTATTGCATTGACCGCCTTGCGCAGGGAAAGGGCAACAAATATGCCGATGCCAGCCACGGAAACGACCGCCAACACCTCAAGGATCGCGGCGACAAAAAGAATTGTCTGCATTATGCGTTACCTCCGATCAGCTCCGGGGTGTCGTAGATGTTGCCGATAACCTCGCAATACGCGCCGCTCTCCTCCATGTCGATCCAGCACAGAATGTCGGTGTTGACTTCGCACTTTTTAACCGGAACAAGCCACCATCCCCAGACATATTGCGCAAGCGGATTCCCATATTGGACGGTTGCGTACCACTCGTAGTCGACTACCGTGTCCCAAAGGTGGAGTATATCCCCCTCAAAGATCAGCGTTTCGTTTTTGTCTTTCAGCCCGGTGCATTCGCCGACGGTGGCGGGGTCAACCTCAAAATATTCAAATAGCGGATAACCTCTTGTAATATCAAGTTTCCCTGTCAGGATATAATGCCATTTACCTATACAGACATAAAATCCTTCCACCCACTCGCCATTGTCCGCCCGCTTCCCGCGGGCAAGTCCCATGTGTTCACGCATTCGTATCAGCTCCTTTCGTTTCCGCTGTTTCCAAATGGTTAGTTTTAATAAATCTGTCGACGGTCATTCTATTCACCTTGAAAATTTTAGCTATTTGTGTTTTGCTTACGCCCTGCGCACGAAGATCACGAATGGTCTGCTCTTTACCTGAAAGTTTACAGTGTGAACTTTTTCTGCCTGTGGGGCGTCCGAGAACGATTCCCTCTGATTTCTTTCGCGCTAAAGCCTCCTTTGTTCGCTGGCTTATCAAATTTCTTTCGATCTCGGCTGATAAACCAAACGCAAATGCTAAAACCTTACTTTGAATATCATCGCCCAACCGATAATTATCTTTAATGGTCCAGACCTTACATTCCTTATTCATGCAAATATTTAATATTTCCATGATCATAAAGAGATTTCTGCCAAGCCGGGAAAGCTCGGCGCATATTATGATATCGTCTTTCTGTATTCTGTTAAGGAGTTTGCCGAGCTTTCGCTTGTCATAGTTTTTTGTCCCGCTGATTGTTTCTTCAATCCACCCGTCGACCTTTATGCCTTGCGCCTTGCAGAAATTATTGATTTCAAATCTCTGATTTTCGACTGTATGTTTATCGGAACTAACCCTGATATAACCGTATATCATCATTGTCATCCTTTTTATGTTCAGATTGCAGATATTTCACAACACAGGCATAACAGCAAAACGGCGGCGCATTGCCTTTTTCGCATAGCTGTCTTTCGCCTTGAATTTTTAAGCATAGTTCGGTTTCAAGCTCCTTTGCAAACGCTTTAAGCGGCAATCCTGTAAGATATTCGTAGTTATTCATGTCAATACTCCTCAACGGCACACTCAAATTTTTTATCGGTATCAAACAAAAATTTAAGGGTAATGTTCAGTATCCGCGTAATATCCGATAGGCGTGTTTTTCCTATCTTTTGTCTGTCGGCGCACCAATTGCATACAGTTGCTGGACTAACATGAATTTCCTTTGCAAATGACGTTTTTGTTTTTCCGGATTTTGCAATAGCGTATTCAAGACGGTTGCCAACGGTATCTAATTGCGGAAACTCTAATACTCGCGATACTTTTATTACAGTCCAGCGTTTTTGTGTACGTGGTTTTCGGCTTGTGAGACTGTAAAGTGTGCAGACTTTAACGCCCATGGCACGCGCCGCTTCCTTTACCGTACCGCAAACGATTACCGGAAAATCTATCTTATTGTCATAAACTGTATATAGATTTCCTGGCTGTCTATTCACAATTAGCTCCTTTTATCGCCGCCTCGGCTGCCTCGCGGGTGAGAAAAATATGATCTTCCCACGGATAAACAGGTTGGAAACCTCCAAGATCAAGTCTAAATTTGCTGTCCTGACCAATCATAAATCCTTGAACGCGGTATACGCGAATGGAAAGACCTGCGTTCCAATAGACAATATCCCCCACCTTGCACGGTAGCGCCACAAGGCGGCCGTCGGCTTTTGCCTTTGCCAGCTCCGCGACCTCGGCGGGCTCAAGCCCCGTGTCCTCGTAGGCGGCGAGGCGATCAATATAGTTTTCGTGATGATTTACAACAGCGGCATGATCACCGCACCATTCTGTCAGTCTGTTCATTTCGATTCCTCCATCATAGCGTCAAAAATGCTGATTTGGTTCGGATTTTCGCCGATCCACCATGCAAACACATCCTCGCCGCTGCGCCATTTTGTATTTTTACCGGCAGCTGCTTTGACTTCCAACATCCGATCAAACGCGTGTATGTACATTTGCTTATATGCCGGAAAATCCGAAAACTCTTTGAGCCTCATCCTGTATGTTGCCAGCGGGCAACCAATGCATCCGACACGGAAATATCCCCTATTGTACACTGGGTTATATTTAATCTTCCTGTCATAGATATAGCGCCACACATCAGTGTCTGCCCAATCGATGATCGGATTGCAAACCAGCTTTTTATGTTGCTTTGCTGATGATATTAATTTGCAATCCCAAATTTCGTCATGTCTATGTGCATCGGCATACACCTCCGCGGCGTGAGTATATGTAAAATTAAGGCGCATTTTTGCCGTTTTTCCAAGCACTTCAAACGCCGCCCGCCTACTGCGACTTACGCTTTCCGCAGCCCGCACCCCCGTTGCAATATATCTGTTCGATGCAGACTGTTCTTTCAGAACAGCACAGCAATATCGGACAAGGCGTGTCGGCGGCATTGACTTTTGCGGGATCAATGACCACATACTGACGGGCTTACCTTTGTACGACGGCTTGATGATTTCAGTATGAATGCCACGCTGATCTAATTCGTAGAATTTTTCATGGATATGATAGACGGTTTGCGGCGCGTCCGCAGTTGTGTGATTATTGATCGCCTCAAATTCAATATCCGCCCGCAGGGCAAGGTCAAGCAAGACCTCGCTGTCCTTGCCGCCGGAATAGGTGATAATCAGCGGTTTGCTGTAGTATTCCTGCGACATGGCGGACGCAAGTTTTAAACTGGCGATTGCACGTTGCTCTAATTCATCAATCATGATCTGCGCCTCCTATCGCCCGCCCGATCACGTAAACCACATTAACCATCACGCCGATCCCGGCGAAAAAATCAAGAAAGGTCATGTTTCTGCCTCCGGCGGTAACATCTCCGCCCATGCCTGTCTGCAAAAATCGCGGCTGATCTCAAAGCCATAGCATGACCGCCCCAGCTCATACGCCGCGCGGAGCGTTGATCCGCTGCCCGCGCAGGGATCGATGACAACATCGCCGGGGTCGGTGAAAATTTCGATCAGCTTTTTCAACACGGCAATCGGTTTCTGTGTCGGGTGGATTTTCGCATACTCCTTCTTGCTGTCCCGCTGCCATTCAAACCAATCGAATACCATATGATTCTTTCCGTCCGCTCCGACATTGCGGAATTTCGGCAGCTTATCCCGATACAGCAAGACGGCATGCTCTGTTGCTCCGACGATCCGCATATTCGCCTTTAAAGCCTGTGCGGAATTACGTTTGATAAAGGTCAGCGGGATATTATGTTTGAATCCATACTGCTTTGCTGTTTCGATCAGCATTGAAATTTGTTGAAAGGAACAAAAAACGATCATACACGGCGCGTCGCTGGATTTACCGCGCCCGTTGCTTTTCTCGGGCTCTTTTTTCAACAGACGGTTGCAGAAGTGGAAATACTCGACGATGTTAAAGTTAAAATCGGAGTTGAACGCCGCCTTGCCCGCGAGTCTGCTTTCTCCATTGGCGTTGTCGCCGCCTTTATACCACATCGGATTGGAACCGTAGAAGTTTGTACCGATGTTATACGGAATATCCGCAATCACAAGCTGGGCTTTCGGAATGCCATAACGCTTGAAATTCTGAAAGTTATCGTTGTACAGCTCACATTTGATTTTCCTCTTTCGCGGTTCCGGTACGCCCGGCACCGTATCCATCATGGATACCTGTTGAAAATTATCCATCCTGCGCGCCTCCCTCATCCGGCGGGTCGGGCAGCGGCATCCAGTGGGTGACGTCACCAAAACCATCATTACCGCTCCATCTTTGCTGTCCCTGATAGGCTGCGACGAAAACAAACTCGCCGTCCGTAGCTAAGACACATAAAAACGGTCCCGGCAGCCGGTCCTTGACGCTGATCCACGGCTGCTTCGGAGCGACGTCCGCGGCGGGCTGACTGTCCAGAACATTCACTACCGTATCCAGCGTTTCCTCGTCGAGATAGCCGTACATATTCATAATTTGATTTTTCAGCGCATTAGCGTCTATGTATTTCTTATCTGTCATTTGTTTTTCTCCTAACACTCATTTATTTATTACAGCATAGACACATTTTCCGGGGGTTGCGGGGGCATGACCGGCGGCAGCAGACCGCTTACCGTTCTGATCTGCTCCCGCAGGACGGGATCGACGACAGGGTACGGCTTAATAATTCCCAAAATGAACATGCCGCTTTTTACGGCAAAACAGTCCCCGTTCTCCGATGACCGCATGTACAGCTCATAGCCGCTCTTTTCGTCTTTAAAAGGCTTTAAATACTGCGTTTCCAGCATCAGCAGCCCGTTGGGCGTATTCACCGGCGCCAGTTCGGAACCGAACCAGCCCAGCCGCAGCGCGTAGGGCTTGACCGGTATTTCCTCCGACGCGGTATTTTCAATGTTGTATTTCCACAAATCCCTGATGATCGTGAAAATATAGTCGCCGCGCTTCTCTTGCGGAATATCGAACAAGGTATAGATTTGATCTTTTTCCAATTGCGGCATACCGCGCACGCAGTAATACGCCGTACCGTCGCCGATCCACTGATCTTCGCCGTCGTCGAGATACTCGATCATCTTATTGGTTTTCAATATCGCCCCGATCTTACTCAGCTGCATATCATTCCGACTCCTTTTCTGCAAATTCCACATTTACGGCTTTCGGTCTACCGTTATCCCAGCGGTCGGTGACCGTTACTTTCAGCTTACCGGCGGTTTTCAACGCCTGCACCTGACCATAAGAGTAATGCCGATGGTTTTTCTCCTGTAATTTATCCCGTACCAGCTCATATTCACTGAGCGCGAAATCGCTCATAAATTGCCTCCTTTTGCACTCGAAGCAGCGCGGTATTTGCATCATACAGGCGAAACGAATTTATTAAAAGCCTATAAATATTATGTTTTCCGCGAAAACGCAGTACGGTACGGGCTGTGCGATGAAATACGCACGCCGCTTCGAGTGTTTTTTTGATATACCAAGCCCGCAGGCGTGATAACTGCTTGTCCTCCCATGCGCGAATCCGGGCGTCATGCCATACCATCAGACAGATGCCCGTCCCGACCGCCGCAAAGAGGAAGATGGTTAAAAAGCTATAAAACATAGCGTCCTCCCAACACGCTTATGCCGCGTCCGTCGCGGCGGTATCGTTGATGATTTCACAAAACCGGCCAAAGACTTCGTTCAGCTTCTCCATCGGAACTTGCAATGTCAGCTTTTCCGCAAGATCGCCCAGCAAGTCGCCGATCAGCTCGTGCTTTCGCTCTGCGGAGTAAAAATGTTCCCGGCTCGAGGTCTCGATCTCTTTATATGTCTCGCAGACCTGCACAATGCAGCCGGATTCGAGCTGTACCAAAATCCGGGGCGCTTCGGCGCCGAATGCGTCTGATTGCATCAGAGCAAAGTCGCCCAGCTCATTCGACGATTGCGCCACCGCCGACCATGCGCCGTATTTCCCCCGCAGGCGAATGTGGGTTAAGTTCATGCCGGGCGCCCTCCTGTCGCGGTTTCTTTTCCGCCGAAATATTGCTCGAATTTTTCCGCGATCATCTGCACATAGGGCAACACGGATACTCCGTCGTTACGAACGCCGCCGTTCAGATAGCTGCGGACGGCTTCTTTATCGATCCGCCACTCCCTGCCGACCTTTTCCGCAGGGATTTTCTTTTCCGACAACATCTTGAACGCTGTCTGCTCCGTAATATGCATCAGGCAGCACAGATCCTCAACGCTCATTACCGCCGGAACCGACGACCAATCTGTATATTCTCGCGTATATGTCGGGGCGGAACACCTTGTCTTTTTCATTTTCATACCTCCAAACACTCAATTAAATATGATCGCAACGAATAACATTTTCGTAAATTTGCATACCGCGTTTTTTTCTGACGCGGACGCCGATCTTACCCTCGACCGTGACCGCCCGTTCCCCGTCGATAATGACGGGAATATGGAACCGTTCGCCGTCCGGCTGAATGCTGAAAATACATCGTTCGCCCGACGGCGTCCATGTGGTCGTCGGCATATCCACCAGCACGCCGGATACCCGGCAGAAATTCGCCTGTTCGGTCATTCTGTTTCACCTGCCTTTATTTGACATGATTTTGTTTTTTTGCTATCCTTTTTCTATAGGCTATTGCAGTAGCCGAATAAAAGGAAAGGAGAAATTAAAATGCATAATGAGCGAGGTTTTAAAATTGCTCTTGCTTATTTTCAACAACAGGACGTATCTAAACTTACCCCCGAAGAAGCGATAGACAAGTTCATTGATATTTACAACGCAATGCAAAAACGCGTTGAAGAAAGAGAAAGTTCAGAAGTTGAACCCACGAAATGAATTCATAACTTCTGCAATCCTCGCCATCGCGTTTGTAAGGCTTGCGAGCTTTTTATAAGAATTACGTCGTTTTTCGCTCTCCTCTTGTAACATTTGCATTTGTTTCAAGAGGATTTCTTTGATTTTGTCATTCATCTGCTTCACCTGCCTTTTCCAGCTAAGATTTTCAAATCACTCCAATGTTGGCTTATTGAGAATAGGTTACTCGAAGTTTAATTTTAGAAAGTTTTTTACGCATCTCAGCATTTTTTACAAATCGTAGTCGTTTTCTGTTTCGCACCCTCGTCTGTAAGGGTGCATTCTTTTTTTTGATCCATGAATCACAGCTCCTTTTGAATAGTGTCTATTTCCTTTGACATTCCCTTACCTGCCTTTAGCATTGTCCTGTTGCATTTTTGGGACGATTACTGTAAAAAAATTTCAGCTTTTTCTATGGGATTGCAAATATTAAGCGCATTACAGATACGATTTATCTCGCCTAAATTAAATTCACTTTTCCCGTTAATTTTTGCATTAAGCGCATTTTTTGACATACCGACTTTATCTGCGAGTGATCTTTGTGTATAACCCGCCGCTAAAATCTTTGAACACAATAAGCGTTTTGTATTTTGATTGAGCATATAGTCACCTCCGTTCCATTTGTGGGACGAATTCATCATAACACGCTTATTTTTATTTGTCAAGCACTTTTGGGACGAATTTTTATTTTTTTGTGATTTTGTATTGCTTTTTTGGGACGATTGTGTTATATTCACATTAGGTGGTATTTATATGAGTGATTTATCTTGCCGAATCTTAGATTTAATAGGCGAAAAAAATATGTCATATGGAGAATTATCAAAACTTACAGGCATTCCAAAATCCGCACTACAGCGGTATGCCATGGGGGAAACTGAAAAAATTCCTGTTGACAGGATAAAATCAATTGCTAAGGCGTTGAATGTCACGGCGATATATTTGCTTGGATGGGAAGATGAAGCTCAACCTGCTCGGGATAATCCTTTTTCTTCTGAAACCTATGATTTGGCGTTGCTTATTGACCAGCTTGACGTAGAGGACAAAGCCGAAATCCGCGGGACAGTCAAGCAAATGTTAAAGGCAGATAAATATACTATTCAAAAAGAATCAAGGCGCGCGTAGAAAATATTTACTATATTGATTTCACAAAAAGATAAAAGAGGTTATCTTTATGGAACTTAGCATTTCCCGTTACGAAGCAATTTTTTTAGAGAATATAAAAAAAATTCTTCCCGAAGCATCTGATTTAAAAGTTGATCGTCGCACATCTAATTATCTATCTCTTGTAACATGCGTTCATTGTGGTGATTTTTGCAGATTCAAAGCCACAGCAAATACATTATGGATTTCTCTTGATTTATGGGGTTATTATGAAGTGGATCCGCGATTAGCTGGAGTAAAAAACAAAAATCAACGGCATTGGAAAATTTATCTTTCCTCCATGGATGACCTTTTTAATTATGCAGATCTAATTTCCTTTTCTTATAATAAAATAAAGAAATTTTTTGCAGACAATACAGAAACAGCCTATTTGGGTACAGATTTAAACTCCCTTGATTTATCCGTATCAGAGCATGCAACAACTCAATCAAAGCAATTTATATCATCAGTTTCCCGCCCGTTAAAGGGAATGAGTTTACTTGAATTTCCCTCCAATTTTGTTGTTCTTGATCTTGAAACGACGGGGCGATCCCCTTATTATGATAGTATTATTGAAATCGGCGCACTACGTATTCGCAATGGCAAAATCATAGATACTTTTTCTTCCTTAGTAAAACCACCGGAAGAAGTCAGCAGTTTTATCAGTCAACTTACGGGGATAACCAACGAGATGCTTGCTGACGCACCCTTGCCGAAAGATATTTTTCCTCATGCGCAAGCCTTTATAGGTAATGATATTATCGTTGGTCATAATATAAACTTCGATATTAATTTTCTTTATGATTGGTTTGTAAAGATATTAAATGAACCTGTCCGTAATGATTTTATTGATACCCTACAAATTGCAAGAAAGGTACTCTCAAGTCTACCCCAACACCGCTTAGTTGATATTGCTAAAGAATTTGATATAAAGCCAAATGGTTTTCATCGAGCACTATGCGATTGTCAAACCACATTTGATTGCTTTTGTAAGCTTGGTGAGCGTGTAAGCGAAATGGGAGGATTTAATGAGCTACCGTCTGAACATAAAACCTCAGCTAATAACTGGCGCAAGCTTGCTGTTAGCCAAATAGAAACTACTCGTGAATCATTTGATGAAAACCACCCTTTTTACGGAAAAGTATGCGTATTCACAGGCACCCTTGCAGAAATGCAACGTAAAGACGCTGCCCAGCTTGTTGTTGATTTGGGGGGCAATTGCGAGGACCGTGTCACGCAAAGAACAAACTTTCTAATTCTCGGCAATAACGATTATTGTAAATCCATTAAAGATGGAAAAAGCAATAAGCACAAAAAGGCAGAACAGCTCAAACTTCAGGGATATGATATAGAGGTTATTCCTGAGTCAGTTTTTTATGAAATGATTGGTTACGAGGAGGAAAATACATAATGAATATACAGTCATATTGTTCTTTATTTGCGTCCAGTACTGTTTTTTTTGACAAGTTTAAATATATCGAAAATGCAGACAATTCCTCATCAGTATATTGTGATTCTTTGCTTCTGTTTAAGATCGTTCCTCTAAAAACTAAAATTAATCTTTACTCAAAATATAGAATCAATATCTCTGGCTATGAAAATATCCAGTTTACAGAAACGACAGCTGAACTCTGTAAATATTCAATCGCCAAAGAGGAACATCTCATGGATATTATTGCGCTATTATTTGAGGATGTTGATAATTTTATTATAAAGAATTATACCGCGGAAACATTCGGTTGTTGCCATAGATATGTTGAATGTTCCGATCAACGAAAATGCCTTCACCCCGATATACTTCATTCTAAAGGCTGCATGTATCGTGTCAATTTGGAAAACGGACGCATTTTTTACGGCAAGAATAAAAACATATAAAAAACGCCCCATCAAAATATTCTAAGATTGCCAATAAAAGCATAGACATTCAAAAAAATATTATAACAGCATGTTGACATACGTATAAACACGTGTTATAATATATTTGTGAGGTGAAGGGAATGACCCATAGCGAATTAAAACGAAAACTGCGAGAAATCGGATGTTACGTAATCCGCGAAGGAAACAACCATGAAATCTGGTTCAGTCCGAAAACGCAAAAACAGTTTCCAGTCGGCAGACACGATAAAAAAGAGGTCGCATCCGGGACGCTAAAATCCATTCGCAGGGACGCGGGACTTGAATAAAGCCCATTTCCGCCACACAATATATTAAAAAGGAGTTTTTCAATCATGGCAAAGTATGTTTATCCCGCGATCTTCAAAAAGGATGGGGATTTCATCTTCGTGGAATTTCCGGATTTTGAAAGCTGCTATACACAAGGTGAAAGCATCATCGAAGCAATGGAGATGGCAACGGATGTTTTATGCTTGACGCTGTATGACATGGAGGAGGGCGGAAAAACGATTCCCGCGCCGTCGGAGATCAATTCTATTGTCCTGTCTGAAAATGACGATAGTTTTATATCTCTTGTCGCCTGTGATACAATCGAATATCGCAAATTCTATGATAACAAGGCTATAAAAAAGACATTGACGATCCCGTCATGGTTAAATACAATGGCTGAACGCAAGGGCGTTAATTTTTCTCAAGTTTTACAGGACGCGTTGAAAGCACAGATCAACGCATAAAAAACCGCCCCGGTTGCTGGAACAACCGAGACGGCGGATATAGGGAGCATGTGTTATACTCACTACGCAAAATAAGTATATCACACTCCCCCAATAAAAAACAAGGGGTATTTTTCAATACCTCTGAAGGAGTGTTATTTTTTTATGCCTAAAAAGAAGAACAAAGAGCGCAAAGACGGGAGATACGCCGCGCAGGTGTACCTTGGCACTGTGGATGGAAAGCGAAAATATAAGACCGTCTACGGCGCGACCAACAAGGAAGCGCAGGACAAGGCGACCGAATTAAAGGCAAAGATGAACAAGGGCATCGACATCAGCAAAGAAAATGATTCCTTTAAAACGTGGGCGGATTTGTGGCTGGCGTCAAAAGAGGGCAGCATCGGCAGCTCACAGAAAGCGAACTATAATCGGGAAATCAAACGGCTTAACGGTTATTTTGAAAAAAAATCTATATCTTCAATCTCTCTTTCCGATGTGCAGCAGGTCATTAATTCCCTTGCGAAAGAAAATAAGACTACCGGAAAACCGGCGTCAAAACGCCTGCTGAACTTAACGAGACAAACCGCATTGCAAATATTTCAGTTTGCAATCGACAACCGCGTGATTGACTATAACCCCGCGCGTTCCGTCAAAGTGCCCAAAAGCGCGCCAACACAAAAAAGACGCGCCTTAGATGCAACGGAAATCCAGCGAGTTACCGAATACGATCACGAGATCCAAATTGCTGCCATGATTATGATGTATGCAGGGCTACGCAAGGGCGAGCTGATTCCGTTGACATGGGCGGATATTGATCTGAACGAGGGAACAATCACTGTCAACAAAGCCGTTGAGTATATCAATGATGATCCGCAGCTCAAGCCGCCAAAAACGGAGAACGGGATCCGCACGGTTTATATTCCCGACATACTTATTGATTTCCTAAAAAATGTACCACGGAAAACATTTCTTGTATTCCCGAATCCGTCCGGAGAAATGTGGCACAAAAAACAGTTCGGACGCGCATGGCATTCGTATCTTTTGGATATGGATATTGTATACGGCGGCGTCGAAGGGCGAAAAAGCAAATGCAATCAAAATCACAAAGGAATTGAGGGGATACAGCCCTTTACTCCGCACATGCTGCGGCATACGTTCTGCTCTATGATGTATAAAAACGGCGTCGATGTCGTCACCGCAAAGGAACAGATGGGGCATGCGGACATCAAAACGACACTGGGAATATACACCCATTTAACCGAAAGTCACGCTAAAACCGAAATGCAAAAAATGAACCCTCAAAAAGATAATGCAAGTCAGATGCAAGTCCGAAATCCTTAAATCCCTAGTATTACCAAGGCAAATCAGTCTTGCCCGCTCTGCCTTTTAAGCAGGGTGTCCGGGGTTCGAATCCCCGCTGGATCACCAAAAAACACCCCATGCGGGGTGTTTTTTATTTCATAGGAAACTTCTCCGTTTTCTATGAAATAAGAAGACTTTAACACCCGCCGAACCTGCCTTTCGGGCAGCGGCGATGGCGTAACCGAAAGCTTGCAGCTTCGCCGCTGAAGCCGCTTTCTTGTGTTATCCGTCGAGGAAAAGCAAGTTCTCAAAATGTGATTTGCGAGACGCGGCGGCACCGTAAAATCAGAATTTATCATAGGAATTGACACCTTTTTGCGGGAATGTTATAATTATGTATATTAAATACGCGAGGTCTTGGGTTATGAAAAAAAGCATTCTTTCGTTCCTGATTACAACGATGCTGGCGGTAACATTGCTCATGAGCGCGTCCGGGGCGGTATTGGGCGACATAGACGGTAACGGTAAAGTCAATTCCACTGACGCGCGGCTGGCGCTGCGATATACAGCAAGGCTGCAAACACTGACACAGGCGCAGCTGACTGCGGCGGATATGGACGGCAACGGCAGAGTCACCTCCGCCGACGCAAGACGGATTCTTCGCATCGCCGCGCATCTGGAGCCGCAGCCTACCGAGCCGCCCGCAACGACGGAAGCTCCGATGACACAGCCGCCGGTCTCAACAGCGCCGCCCGTGACCGAGACGCCTGCGCCGACAAACGCGCCGGTCTCCGGAACGCTGACCCCGAAGCAGGTATATAACAAAGCGGTAAAATATACGGTCGAGATTCATGCGAGCGGCAGCAACTTCTCCGCCGTCGGCTCCGGCTTTTGCATTGATGATGAAGGCAGAATCGTCACAAATTACCACGTGATCGACGACGCCACTGCCATCAGCGTGATCGACGGAGACGGCAACCAATATAACGTCACCGATATTATCGCCTATGATAAAAATATCGACATCGCAATTTTAAAAACCGATGCAAAGACCGGTGCGATCACACCGGCGACGCTCGGCAGCGCCCCACCTGAGACCGCAGACACAATTTATACCCTCGGCAGTTCACAAGGATTGACGGGAACATTCACCCAAGGTATTATATCCAATGCCGCACGGATAGATCCAACCTTTAATTCGCGTATGACTTATATTCAAATTGACGCGCCCATTACCCAGGGAAACAGCGGCGGACCATTGATCAACGAATTGGGCGAGGTTATCGGTATCAACACATGGGGCTATACAGAAGGACAGAATTTAAATTTTGCCATTCCGATCCGATACCTGAACGATTTGTATTATGGCAACCCGATCAGTATTGCAACATTCTCAACAGAAATACCGCACGTCAGCACAGATCCCACTTCCGGCATTTATTCCGGTTATCCGGTTTCCGATGTAAAAGCATCCGCTATCCGTCCCAACGGTACAGCCTGCGTCTTATTCGCCGTTACCGGCTGTTCGGAATCGGACTACGCCCGACTGATGGAATCGGAACTTGCCTATACCGGCGTTCCCACCTGCGTATCTGTCTCGGATTCCGGTTGGTTTCACTTGATTGATTCCGACGGCGGCATTCAACCTGCAATTTTTGTTCTGTTCACAGGCAAACAGGAAGTCGCCGCACAAACGATCACGATCAGCATAAAAGATGATCCGGCGATGGCGGTCAGTTATACATTGACAGTCGCAAAAAATGCCAACGGTAATTATTTTGAATACACTAATGTCCCCGATTTCGGTGTTTACAGCGGCATGACGCCTGTCAGCATTGATCTGGTCAGCTACGGACGTTATTACTCCACCGCCAGCTTTGAATATTCCAACCTTTCGCGGCATGTTTCTCTGGACGACTACAGCAATATGCTCATTGCGGCGGGCTATACGTTCCAAGGCGATTCGGGATTTGGGCTGTTCAGCAAAGATTATTATTATACCGATGCGGACGATCATGCGGTGACGCTTTCCGTCAGCCGCACGATCATGGGAGGCACGACGCTTACTGTCAGCTTTTCGGATATAGGTAAACTCAGCGATCTTTCATAAAAAATTCTAAAGCCGCGTTCTTCGCAATCAACGAAGAACACGGCTTTTTCCATAAACGGCAAATCACATGGACGCAAGAACAACCTGTTTGATACTATCCACCAACACATCTCTGTCCAGCGCGGCAAATGCAGCGTCCCACTGCGCCAGCTGCGCATTGTCAACGGAAACATTTTCATTGTTATCGTCCAGCATTTCATATTCGAGATCAATCAGCCGCACAAATGCTGTTTTCCCTGTGTTTCTTACGCATGCCACGGCGGTGGAAACCAACGGCTCACCGCTGTTACGAAAGAACGCGCTCAGCTTTACCGCGGAATCTGAAAGCAGATAATATGCCGCATACGCGTACTGCCGCCATATGGGCAGCTTCAAAAATTCGTCATTGGGCGCGGCGCAATCCGCCAACTCCGCCTGTACGGCGGAGGCAAGCCCCTCGATCATATCCGCCGCAGGCGCGGCTTGCAGCGTCTGCTTCCCTGCGTCCCGGTATTGCAGCATCAGCGAACGCTGGCGGTCAGCGCGCCGGTAAAACTCCTTTTTCCGTTTTTCACGTTTTGACAACGTACGGGAGAAGAAGAAAAATATAACGATAAATACTGCGATCACCGTGATCAACAGCACCCAATATCCTGCCGTATTCATACGTCCACCCCGTTTTCCTTCTGCATTTGAACAGAGGCAGCTTTATAGATGTCGCTTTTTTTCAGCCCTGAGATCTTGGCGGCTTTTTTTGACGCGTCGTTGATCGAGAGCCCGTCATCATGCATAATACGGAAAACTTCCTCCATCACCTCCGGCAGCGTCATATCCGGGCGGCGCTCTTCAGGCAGCGCTTCGACAATGATCACAAACTCGCCTTTGATCTTCTCCATTGCGCCGTAGGTTTCCGCAGCGGCGCACAGGGTCGTTCTGTCCACCGTCTCATGAATTTTCGTCAGCTCTTTGATCACGGCGCAGCGACGGTCGCCGAGGGTATCCGCCAGATCCCGCAGCGTGGCGGCAAGCTTATGGGGCGCCTCGTAAAAGACCATCGTCTTTTTTTCAGAAACGATCTCCGCCAAATGCTCCCGCCGCTTCGGCTTATTTACGGATAAGAAGCCCTCGAAGGTAAATCTGCCCACGTCCAGTCCGCTGAGCGCCAACGCGGTAATGACCGCGCTGGGTCCGGGCACGGAGGCGACGCGCAGCCCCCGCGCATGGCACTCGTCCACCAGCTCCCTGCCGGGGTCGGAGATCGCGGGCATACCGGCGTCGGTCACAAGTGCGCAGGACTCCCCTGCCGCAATGCGGTCGGCGATCTCGTGGGCTTTATCATAACGATTATGCTCATGGTAGCTGACCATGGGCTTCTTGATATTCAGATAATTCAACAGCTTCAGCGTGACGCGAGTATCCTCTGCAGCAATAAAGTCCGCGTTTTCCAGACATTCCGCCGCGCGGGGCGAAAGATCGCCCAAATTGCCGATCGGCGTACCCACAACATATAAGGTTCCGGTTTTCATAATTATTTCCTCTGCAATTCCTGTTTTTTCTTATATGCGCCCACAATACAGCGCATTTCCTCCGATTCAATATACAGCGTCGGCAGCACAGTCAATCCGGGCTTTCCCCCGCTTCTGCCCTCGGCAAGCACCAACCACGGCGCAAGCCCGGGTCGCTGACAAACAAACCGCAGACGCTTAGGCTCCAGTTTACGAGCGCGCATGGCGCACAGAATATCACACAGCCGCTCGGGACGAAGACAGACCGCAAACTTCCCGCCGTACCGCAGCAACCGCCGCGCCGCCGCACAGACGTCGTCCAGCGTACACATGGTCTCATGGCGCGCAATCTGATCCGCATCAGTCGAGGATAAAATTCCCGTACCCGCCGGTTTATAGGGCGGATTCATCACAACCACGTCAAGACTGCCGGCAGGAAGCGTTCCTTGCAGCTCCCGCAAATCGCACAACATCGGCGTAAAGTTTTTAATATTTGTATTGCGCGCGACGCTGCGGCACATCAATTCATACGCGTTCGGCTGTATGTCAATCCCGTAGATCGTCCCCTTGCAGCCGCCGCGCAGCCAGTAAAACGGAATGATCCCGCATCCCGCGCCAAGATCTGCGGCGCTTTCGTTTTTTTTGGGCATGGCAAAAGACGCCAGCAGCAGCGCGTCGGTACCGAACGTGTGGGCGTCGGACACGATCAGCTGCAGCGTGTCGCTGAGATATTCGATATGTTCGTTGTCATTGACCATAAACACGTCTCATTCCGTTGTCCTGATGCAACTATCATACCATACGGGGACTGGCTTTGCAAGCAAGAAACTGCGTTTCCCATAAGATGAAGTTGTTATTGTTAAATCAAAAATCGATTTACTTGTCAATACTGCTTTCGTCCAAAATATTGAGAAAAAAATCATCGACTATGGAACGAAAACCCCTGACGCCCCGTTTTGGGATTTCTTAAAATTTATAAAACCGGGGGGTTATGGCGTGATCGAAGAAGAATTGCGCGAGGACAACGTTGCCGACGGACAAATTCAGATCCTTTTTCCGGAACCCGTTCACCACCGCACCGCTGTCGCTGCCGCTGTATCCGTGCCAAGATTAACTTTCTTTGCCATTTGATATACTTCCTCGTAAAAATTTACAAACAAAAAATGCCTGCCCATCGGCAGACACTTGACAAACAGATGAAAATATGAAATAATGTAGTCGAGGGGCAACCGTGTAAAGCGGCTAGTCACTCATACTGCACGATTTGACCGCACCTCTGGGGCTAAGCAGAAGGACGGTCAATTTTTTATTGCCTTAATGACTTCTGCAAGTGCTACCAATAAAATAATAAGTACAATCGCTTCTGTCATTGTTACCACCCCCTCGATATAAGATGGGGTGAGCAACTAAAACGCCGCCATACTGCCGCCTCTCGGCTACATCGCATGTATTTTACCGTATTTTTACCTGTCTGTCAATATCTGTCGAAATCCGTCCCTGTGCCCGGGGGCATAGATTTGCAAAAAAAGCGGGTTCGGCGGGCGTTAAAATCATTTTTATTTCATGGAAAACAGTGAAGGTTTCCCATGAAACAAAAAACGACACAGCGGGATGCTGTGCCGATAAAACTTAAAGTATGCAGTTTTTTGCTTATTCCTCGCCGACAAAGTTATCCAGATCGGAAACAACATTATCCAATCCTTCCAGCTTAAATAAGGAAATCAGCGTTTTCAGTACTTTGACAAGAACTTTGATCAATGCTACCATTTTGAAATTCCTCCGTTTTTTCTGAATTTATGCTTCAACCTCGGCTTCTTCTGCCGCATCGTCTTCCGATGCATCGGAATCATTAAAGAACGCGACAAGGGCGCTGAGCTGACCAAACTTTGTTGCAGTAATCAAAACTTTCATAAACTTGACGATCAATTTTACGATCAATACCATTGTAAATACCCTCCACTGTATTTTTATAAGTTTATTTTAGTCCGTAAAGCGGCAGATGTCAACAGTCTTTGCAAATATTTACACTTTTTTAGCCAAAACGCAAAATCAAACCGGCAGGCGTCGCGTCTAAGTTATATCAAACTGCTTTGCGAATTTCGGCAAACGCGGAAAAAATTCAAAACAGCGATCCAGCTGTTTCCCGAAGAAACCGATCAGCAAACCGTTCAGACAGGTCATAATCACCGTTCCAATACCGACGCCCACGAATTTTCTGAACAGAAACAGTGTCATGCCTACGGAAATCATCAAAAAGACCGCGTCGAAGCCAATCTTAAATTTATTTCTATCCAGTTGATATTTTTCGCTGACGCCTTTGACAAAGAAATCATAGACCTGCGGGTAGAAATAGGTACGGTAGAACATGGCGATAGACAGCGATGTCAATGTCATGCCGAGAACAAAATAAAGGATTTTCAGCCCCATCGGCAACGCGCCGGGCGCGGTAACCGCGGGATTAAAATGAGGAATGACCAGCCGCCACAGATCCAGTACCGCGCCGTAGATCAGCCCGGTGATAAAGGCGCTGAAATATACCGCTTTGATCTTTTTCATCAGGATACAGAACAGGACAAATAATATACCCTGTATGACATATTCACTTTGACCAAAGGTCAAAAACCCGAGCTTTTGACTTAATATATAGGCGGGAGAAACAATCATCGACAGTCCGAAATCCGTACAGGAGATCATTGCGACGGAAAAAGACAAAATCAGAATCGCCAGCACATAGGTAAGCTCTGCGGAAATCTTAATTTTTTTCATACAAGTACCCTTTCCGGGGAACGAGAAGAATGTCCACGACGTTCCCCACCCCCAATTCTTGGAGCGGATCCGTGCCTCTTGTTATAACAAACCGCTCACAGCGAGAGCAGATCGCATATAATAAAAACCCCGGAAAACTCCGAGGTTTTTGCTGCATGTTATCTCTTGGAGAACTGCGGCGCACGACGGGCGCCTTTGAGACCGTATTTCTTTCTTTCCTTCATTCTGGGATCTCTGGTCAGCAGACCTGCTTTCTTGAGAGCGGAACGAAGCTCTTCATTATACTGAACAAGCGCTCTTGACAGACCGTGGCGGATCGCGCCTGCCTGACCGGAAACACCGCCGCCGGACACTCTGCAGATCACATCGAACTTATCCGCCGTGCCGGTGAGGGCAAGGGGCTGACGAACGATGAGCTTCAGGGTCTCAAGCCCGAAATAATCGTCAATATCTCTGTCGTTGATCACGATCTTGCCGGTGCCGGGATATACACGAACACGGGCAATGGATTTTTTTCTTCTGCCTGTACCGTAGAAATAAGGATTACCTTCGTACATATTTATTCAGCCTCCCTCTTAAAACTCTCTGGCAACGGGCTTCTGCGCCGTGTGCTTATGCTCTGCGCCCTTATAGACGTGCAGGCGGGTGATCGCCGCTCTGCCGAGGGTGTTGTCGGGGATCATACCCTTCACAGCCTTCTCTACCGCAAATTCGGGCTTGGTTCTCATGAGGGTGCTGTACTTGACCTTCTTCATATTACCGATGTAGCCGGTGTGATGGTAGTACGTTTTCTGATTCAGCTTGTTGCCGGTCAGCACGACCTTCTCGGCGTTGATAATGATCACGTTGTCGCCGCAGTCAACATGGGGCGTAAACGTGGGCTTATGCTTACCGCGCAGCAAAACGGCAGCTTCCGCGGCAACCTTGCCGAGGGGCTTACCGGCAGCGTCAAGCACATACCAGGCGCGGGTCACTTCGCCCGCCTTTGCCATATAAGTAGACATAGTCTTACCTCCGATTTTCTGTAAATTACCCGATTATATTAGCACAGGAAAACAGGCATGTCAACAGCTTTTTTTAAATTTTTTAATTTAGCAGATGCTTTCTTTGATTTCCTTTACTTTTCTCATTTTTACTTTGTTTTTCTTTCAAATGATTTTTGTACTGCACTGCATTTTTGACAAAAGAAAAAGCCGCTTTAAAAGCGGCTTGTGTCGGCGACAACCTATTTTCCCAGGCAGCTGCCCGCCAAGTATCTTCGGCACATTTGAGCTTAACTACCGTGTTCGGGATGGGAACGGGTGGGGCCTCAATGTTATAGACACCGACTCTGTGTTGGGGTGTTGCCCTCAACAACATAAAGGATTATAGCACTACGGTCACAAAATGTCAAGCATTTTTTAAAATATTTTTTCTTTCAGCAAACCGCACAATACAGACAAAAGTATTCTGTATATTTCATACATTTTTCCACATATCAGCCGTCGCAAGTCTGATGACGGGCGCATCGAAGCCCAGCATCTCGGCGATTACATCTCCGGAGGTATCGGAAGCAAAAACATAGGCGGAATCCCAATCCAAAGGAACGACGATTTCCAAAGTGATCTGCTCGGCGGCAACGGTTTTCAATGCGTGGTCAGCTTACGGTTATTGATATATACCCGCGAATCGCCGAACGCCAGTAAGATGACCGCTGCAAAAAAACGCAAGCATCACCGCGACCGCAATCGGTTTTTCATGATATTTCCAATCCTTACTCGATAGCTTCGGGCGTCAGACAAGCCGTAATCTCACCAACGATGACGTTATGATACCCCTCTTTGCCGTACCAGCGGTCATTCAGCGCGGGATCGGTAAAAATCGACGGCTCCATATCCTGCACGCTGCGCTTGCAGCAGATCAGCACCAGCTTTGCCCCGTCCGTATACGGCGTGCCGTCGCAAAACAGGGGACGAAGCCCCGTCAGGGCGTATTTATCGCAATCTCTGCCGCTTCTTGCGCCAAAGGGCGCGATCTGCCGGTTGCCCGCGTCATAAAAGGCGACGGAAAACGTATCGTATTCCAGCAAATATTTCATGGTGTACCGTTCGGGGCGAACGTACACCGTAACGACCGGTTTTCCCCAAAGCGTACCGACAGAACCCCAGCCGATCAGCATGGAGTTGCAGTCGCCAGCCTTGCCTGCGGACAGGATTGCCTGCTCCCGCGCAAACAGCGCCGCCGGGTTGACCGATATATTTTGATAGTCTGTTTTTACATATTCCATGAAAGCTACACCCTTTCCCGCTATTTATTCCATATTACGCAGCATATCCGCATTCGTTCCGCGCACCGCAGTCCGCGGAACATGGAGCAACCCTGCGCCGCCGTGCGTTTTTATCCGTTCGCCGGCACAGTCGTTGCAAGCGCCGCAGCCCGCTCCTGCGCTTCAAACACATCGGCGTTGACGGCGGTGTAATCCTGCCCATAGGCGAGATAGGCGTCGATAAAGGACGCCATATCGTCGATGCGGATACGGAACCCGTCCTGCCGGACATAGAACGCGCCGACACAATCGTCCGGGCGGTTAAAATACATTGCGACCTCGGGATAGGCAAAGCCGTTCAACAGGTCGTTGGCGCGATTCACGCACGCCGTGATCATTCTCGTATAATCTAACGCTTTAAAAACATCGGTGGCGACCTGCTCGGACTGCATACGCTTATAGACGTTGTAGGTCGCGGTCAGCAATCTGGTGTACTGAGGATCGGAAATCACACGGTTTTCCAGCGCGTCGGCATTTTCAGTATAGTTTCTTAACGCAAGGTCAAAATACTGCGTGCTCTTGTCATACTTCGTCAGTTCGTCCAGCGCCTCCGACAGCCACGGATCGCCGCCGTTCTGTGCATAATCTCCGCGTACCAGCAACTCGGCAAGAGTTTTCGCCCCGCTCAGATAGGCAGCGTTGCCGGTCTCGCCGTAAAGTTTCGCAAGGGCATAAACCGCCATACAATCATAGCTGCTGTCAAGATTCGCATCCTTGACCGTAAAGTTCGCCTGTCTGCCGGCGGCATCGTAATACAGCGCGTGATTCAGCCGGCCTGCGGACGTATCGATCATGGAAATTAAACCGTTCCCCAAAGTCGCGGCAAAATCCAGATAGGTCCGTTGCGTTTGTATTTGGGAATAATCGCACAGCGCGAGAATCGCCTGCGCCACCGCGCCGGCGTTGATTTCATCTGCAGCGTCGTCATAGACGAAAGCTGTAGCATCATTTTGTTTCACGCCGCGCTGCAGCAGATAATCCGCCGCACGCTGCACGTTATCCGCATACAGACCGGCGGTATCCAACGCCGCGGAATACTTTGCCACCGCAGACAACGCCATACCGTGGTAGGCAAGATCATATTTATCAATGGACAGCCCGATCAACGGATAATTGCCGTAAGCAAATTTACCGTCCGCGCCGATCCCGTTCAGCAGATACTGCGCTGTTGCAGCGGAAAGAGATTCCACATAAGAACGATCAATGACCGAGACCTCCCGCCTGCCGTAAGACGTATTCTCGCTGAAAACAAGATCATGGCAGCCCTCGCTGTCCTTGCTGTAGGCACGGGCAGTGAAAAGATAGACGTTCTCGGGGATCGAGGCAAGCGTATCCGCGCCTTTTTTCGTCAGATAAAGATTGACCTTATCAAGTACCAGATCTTTGCTGACATCGTAATCGATCAGTTCGTTGGCGTTGATCTCCGATTCCAACAGCGCGGTATGGAACGTCGGATCAAAGGCGATACCCTTGCGGAAAAACTCGCCGTAAATCCCCGCGCTGTCGGAAATTTCTGCGGAAAGCGCGGAGGACGCGATCCGGCGGATCGAGTTTACAATATCCGCACGAACATATTTGGTCGTATACAGCTTGTCGCGGATCAGCTGCCCGGCGGCCGCGTCTGCGTTCTGCCATGCCAGTTCCAGCGTCGCACCGCTGCCTGAAACGACAAGCGCGGGGCTCTCCCCGTCGGAAACCGAGATAAAAACAACAATACTCGTATTATAGCCGTCGCCCAACTCCCGTCGCACATTTGTCTCCAGCGCGGGGTCCTCGTCCAGATGAGATTTCAGCACCGCCGAGGCGCCGATATAAGCGTTATAAAGATCGTCCGCATTGCGGTTGGTGCTCTCTACGGCATGCTGCGTGGTGCCGATTTCATCAGGCGTGACCCGATTCAGTACGACCCGCAGCGCCACAAGCACAGCGACAATCACCAGCGCGAATATAATAAAAAAAGTCAGCATTCTCTGCCGCTTACGCTTCAGCTCCCGCTGCATGGCTCTTTCTTCTCTGGTAGTCAAATACAACAATCCTTTCGGGAATATCTGTTATTATCAATATGCTTAATTATACATAAAATAACAGATATGTCAAGAGAAGGGAAATTCAGATTTAGCTGAGCAAACGGGCGCACCCGCTTGTAGGGACGGCCAATGGCCGTCCGTTGATTTTGCGCGTAACCTGACGGACGCCCACTGGGCGTCCCTACAGGATTGCGTGACGATCTTCCTGTAATAAATCTAATTTACAGGCATCAGGCACCAATTAGCTGGGGCGGCGCAATGCGCCGTAATATAAATCCAAATCGCGAAGCGATTTCCGAACCTCCTACCTCTTCCCTCCTACCTTTTCCCTAAATTCTGATTTAGCTGCTACGCAGCTAAATCAGAATTTTCACTATACCGTCACAATAAACCCGTCCATGTTATTTCCCGACACGGTATAACGCCCGAACAGGGGCACCTGCAATCGGGTGCTGCCCTCCCCGGCGGGGATATAGTAAATTTTATAATCGTCCCCGTGGATATTCACGCTGAGACAGCTTTGCCCGAACGTAAAATTACGCAGATACTCCTCGTATTCCTCAAGGCACATGCCCTTTTCCCGCATCACGTACGCGTGCGCTTTCCCCACGTAGCGGTAATGCCACGGCTCGTTGGCGATGCCGGTAACCCCCGTTTTATCCGCGGGATAGCGGTTGATAAAGCCGTATTTCCACGCGTTTTCGCCCACGAAGGCGTATTCGTCCTCGCCAGTAAAGGTCTCGGTCTCCCCCGCCTCGTCCGCCACGGCAATATCCGCGGCAAGCCCGGTATGATGTTCGCTGAAGCCGGGCATGGCGACGTAATCCATCGCGGTATCATATCCATAAGAACTGATATAATCGTTAAGCACGCTCTCCTGGTACGCGTAATCCCGATATGCGCTGATAATCGAGACGTTATTATGTCCCGTATGCCGTTCAAACGCGCGAAACAGCGCGTTAAACTGCTTGATCGTCTTTTTATTCAGCGAAATCTCGTCGTTTTTGACCTGATAGCTGTCGTTTTTCAGCGAGGCAATGGGATATTTCGTTTCCGCCTGTTCAAAATCATAGGCATACCCGCCGTTTACAAGGATCAGATCCCCCGTGCGCATCAGCGCATTATCTACAGTTTTTGATCGGTATAACGCCGTAGAGCCGAAGGCTGCCTCCTCGACGGATTCCGTAAACACCAGCGGCAGCTTCACGCCGCCCCAAACCACGAGCAACAGCACGATCACAAAGGCGAGCAAGCCCTTGCGTCTGTTTCTTCTGCGCTGCTTTGATTGCTTTTTCATACGCATCACCGATAAAATAATAGCATTGACAAATCATTTTATTATTATATTTCAGAAATATACGCATTGACAGAAATTAAATTTTCTTTATAATTAAAATTAATAACAGCCTCTCGACAGGAAAGGAGCATGCGCCATGGCGCAGATTTGGTCGTTTTTCGTAAAAATATTTGCATATTGCGTGGTGATCGCCACACTGCTCACCGCGCCCGTAAGATTCTCATCAAAAGATGGTTTCCAATATCCCGATACAGCGGAGGTCTCCGACGAAGGCCCCGCCTACGACGCGGCGTTTCAACGGACACTCCATTCCGTTATATTTAAGGATTTTAAAAACACCTACGACGAGAATCGATCCGTCCCCATTCCGGGACTGCGCTACACCGCGATACAAACCGCGGACGGCGCGGTTTCCCTTTGCGACGCCATGGTACCGCAGGGCGTGTGCTTTGCCGGAGACAACGCGCAATATATGCTGATCAGCGCCTATTGCAGCGATAAAGACAAGAAAAAATCCGTCTATCATAAGAACGGCGTCGATAAGCATGAGTCGGTGATCTATGTGATGGACGCGGACAGCGGCAGACTGCTGTCCACTGTGACGCTGGATAATTACAGCGACTATGCAAAAGACATGAACGCCGGAAAGCCGCCGCACGCAGGCGGGATCGCCTTTGACGGCAACTACCTGTGGGTGGCAAAAACCAACGCCGTTTACGCCGTGGACTTTGCCCGGATACAGGCGCTGCTTGATGCGGGCGCGACTGTCGGCAGGGTACAGTACGCCGCGGCAAAAGAAATCTATACCGATATAAACGGCAACATCGACGATGAAAACTGCACGCAGCAGCCCATCGTCGCCTTTACCACCGATACCAGAGCATCGTATATCTCCGCCTATCAAGATATGATCCTGATCGGCGAATTTCAAGAACACGCAGCTGGTAAGCTCAGCGCGTTCCGTATTACGCTTGCAAACGGCACGGCCGCAGTCAGAAAAGTCTTTGAACTTTCCGTACCGAAGTATACGCAAGGCGCGGCAATGGCGGATATTAACGGCAAGGCCTACCTATTCACCAGCAAATCCGCCGGCAGGGTCTTTATGTCGGCGCTGCATATTTATACCGTGGAAATCAACAGCGCAGACGCGGAAAAACAGCCGCTGCGCCCCGCGTATCTGTTGCCGAATATGGCGGAAGATCTGGCAATCAAAGACGGATGTCTTTTCACCTGCTATGAATCCGCCTCTAACCCGTATTACGGCTGGAACAGCGCCCTGCGAAAGGCGACCTTCGTCACCGACCGTGTAACAGCGACAAGGATCGATCAATTGATAGACAAATAAATTATGATTTAGCGCTTTGCGATAAATCATAATTTACAAATGCGGAATGCGGAGGGCGGAATGCGGAATTTCGGAAATCGCTTCGCGATTTGGTTTTATAGACGCAAAATGGGCGCACCCGCTTGTAGGGACGGCCGTCCGTTGATTTTGCGCGTAACCCGGCGGACGGCCGGTGGCCGTCCCTACAGGATTGTGTGACGTGCTTCCTGCGCTAAATCAGAATTTAATGAATAATGAACGGTGAATGATGAATGATTGTGAAACCGCTTCGCGGTTGGATTTGTAAAAAGATGGCCTCACAATCTTCTAGGGATGCCCATTGGGCATCCGTCAGGGCTTATGCTTATAAATCCAAATCG
>JAFVBH010000030.1 GCA_017480115.1 Clostridia bacterium | reverse complement strand
GCGGGCCCACCAGCAGCACGCCCTTGGGAATCCGCGCGCCCAAGCCGTTGTATTTCGCGGGATCGCGCAGCAGATCGACAATCTCCTGCAGCTCCGCCTTCTCTTCGTCCGCGCCCGCAACATCGGCAAAGGTGGTGCGGCGTTTTTCGTCCTTGCCGTTGCGGATCCGCGCCTTGCCGAAGCTGATGGAACGGTTCATATCGTTGGAAATGGTCTGGTTCATACGGCGCATCATGATATACATGATCAGCGCCAGCATTATAAGCAGCCCCACCGACGGCAACAGACTGACCCACCAGGAATTGGCGGAACCCGCCTGATAGTCAAATTTGATTTTCTGCGCATCGGCAGCGTTCGCGTTATATTCCACGACGTGCTTGTGGATGTCGCTGATAAACATATTGACATTGGGTACGGTATAGCTGCGAGCGTCGGTTTCGTTTCTGAGCTGGTATTTCAGCGCGCCGCTGCTGAGATTCAGCGAGTATTCGGCGACCTGATTATCCTCAAACAGTTGAACAACCTCGTAGTACTGCATTTTTTTCGTGTTGCCGCGGCCATTGAGCATGAATATCATTGCCACCAGCACCAGCGGGATCAGGATATAGGGGATAAACTGTCTCCACCTGCCTCTGTTCTCCAAGAGAATCACTCCTTCTCATTTAGTATTGCTCGGTATTATTTCGTATAAACTTCCGGTTTTAAAATGCCGATATAGGGTAGATTGCGGAATTTTTCATCATAATCCAGCCCGTAGCCCACAACGAACGCATTGGGAACAATGAAGCCCGCGTAATCGGCGGCAATATCCTGCGCCTCCCGCCGCTCGGGCTTATCCAGCAGGGTGCAGATGCGAATGCTGGCGGGATTTCTGGCTGCAAGGACTTTTCTTAAATAAGACAGGGTCTTGCCGCTGTCCAAAATATCCTCCACGATCAGCAGATCGTAGCCCTCGATGGTGCGATCCAGATCTTTTTTAATCTGCACCTCGCCGGAGGATTTTGTCCCCGCGCCGTAGCTGGAGACCGCCATAAAGTCGATCTCGCACGGAATGTCGATCGCCCGCATGATGTCCGCCATGAACACCACGGAGCCTTTCAGCACGCTGACAAGCAGCAGCTTTTTATCTTTATAATCCGCGCTGATCTGTTTGCCCAGCTCCGCTACGCGCTGTGAGAGCTGCGCTTCGCTTAACAGAACGCTTTCGATTGCGTTTTTCATTTTAAACTCTCCGAATCGTTATGCATAGAATTTCCTTTGTCGCTGCCGATACCGCCGCGCGTTCATCGATCCCGAAGCCCTCGGCGCAAATAATACCGTCGGCGTCGGCGAGGATCACGGTCTGCTGCCGCTGTGCCGCCGTCAGCCGGTGTTCCAAAAACAATTGCTTGAGCGTTTTTGTCATGCCTCTGCCTGCGGGACGGAATCGGTCGCCGTCAATTTTGGTTCTGACAGTGACAGGATAAACTATTTTATCACAGTCTGCGTAATAATGAAATACTTCTTTGTTAATTTTTTGTGTATTCACGGAATTTTTTTCCATAAATTCCGGCGCAGCGCAGTGGGACAGGGCGATTTCCCTGCCGCAAAATTCCGCGCGCGCGGGGCAGCCGGTCAGCAGCAGCGGCGCGGGGGCGGGCGCTGCGCCGTCAGCGCGCAGATACAGCCGTTTCCCGTCGGAAACGACGGTGCAGCCGCCGTTTAAATTTTCACTGCCGCCGATTTTCAAAAAATCGCCTACGCTGCGGACATGCGCCGCCTCAGGAACCGTTCCCGTCAACGTCAGCAACGTCTGCTGTATGACCCGGTTGCGCAGCTCGACGGGCGCGACAGACAGGGTTTCCACCGAAAACGCGTCGCCTTGCGCCGCCGCCTGCACATACCGGCGGGTCTGCGCCTCCAAAAACGCTTCATCGTCCCGCAACAGCGTCTGTGTGCGGCGGAAAACGGACAAAAACGCGGGATTGATTTGCGTCAGCACGGGCAAAACGCCGTGACGAATCTTGTTGCGGCTGTACTCGTCGCTGAGATTGGTGCTGTCCGTCACGTAGGAAATTTGATTTTCTTCGCAAAATGTTAGTATTTCCGCCTTGCTGCAATTTATCAGCGGACGGATAATATTATCCCGCACGGGCGGAATGCCCGTCAGCCCTTTCAGCCCCGTGCCGCGGGCGAGATTCAGAAAAAAGGTCTCGGCGCAGTCGTCCAGATTGTGGGCGGTGGCGATCAGCGCGTCGGGATCAACGGAACGGAAAAATTCATAGCGCAGCCGTCTGCCGCAGACCTCGCAGCTTTCCCCCGCGCGTCCGGCTTCTTCGGGGACATTATAACGCGCGGCGTAAAAGGGAATGCCGCGTTCTTCGCAGAACGCGCGGGCAAACGCCTCGTCCCGCAGGGCTTCCTCCCCGCGTATGCCGTGATTGACGTGCGCCGCCGAAAGCGTGAAACGCAGCTCCTCACGCAGGGTAAAAAGCACCTGCAGAAGCGCTGCGGAATCGCTGCCGCCGGAGAACCCGACGATCACATGTCGGTTCTTCAAGGGCATGTTATATTGCTGTATGGTTTGTCTTACGGTATCGGGCAGCTCAGTCGTCATCGGATTCACGCGCCTTTGTGGTAAACAGTGTGTATTCGGGGATCCAATTCAGATCGATGTCCGCCGTGGGACCATGGCGGTTCTTTTGCACCAGCACCTGCGCCGTGTTGGGCATGGCGGGCGCGTCGCCGTCGTTGTCGGTATAATAATTTTCGCGGTAGAGCATCATAACAATATCCGCGTCCTGCTCGATGGAGCCGGATTCACGCAGATCCGCCAGCTGGGGCTTATGGGATTTTCCTCTTGCCTCGGTGCCGCGGGCGAGCTGCGCGCAGGTGATGACGGGGATATTCAGATCCTTTGCCATCAGTTTCAGGCTTCTGGTGATCTCGGTGACCTCCTGCACGCGGTTGTCAGTGCGCACGGCGGATTTCATCAGCTGCAAATAGTCGATAATGACGCAGTCCACGTTTTTCAACCGGCGGATACGGGATTTCATTTCCGGTACGGTGATATTGGACGTATCGTCAAAATAGAGATCGAAATCCGACAAAAACACCGTCGCCTGCGCCAGCTTGTTCCACTCCTCTTCGGTAAAGCGGCCGGTACGCATCTTGGTGCTTTCCACCCGGGCTTCCGACGCCAGCACACGCTGCGCCAGCTGCTCCTTGCCCATTTCCAGAGAGAAGAAAACGACCCTCTTTTTGCCGCGCACGGCGACGTTGCGGGCAAGATTCAGCGCGAAGCTGGTCTTACCCATGGCGGGACGGGCGCCGATGATGATCAGGTCGGATTTATTCAGACCCGTGGTCACTCTGTCCAGATCCTCAAAGCCGGTCTTTAAGCCCGCGTACTGCTCCCGCTCGGGGGAGGTGATCTGATACAGCCGTTCGTAGACCATAGGGGTGATCTCGTTCAGCCTCACGGGACCATTGGAGGTAGAGCCCTGCCGGATATTGTATATTTTCTGTTCGGCGAAATCCAGCAGCGTTTCCGCTTTTTCGCCGGAATTTGTCGCGCTGTCGATAATCTCGCGGGACGCGAGGATCAGGCTGCGGACGTAGTATTTCTCTTCGACGATCTTTGCGTAGACCTCCACGTTCGCCGTGGTGGGCACGTCCTTGGACAGCTGGTAGAGATAGTTCTTGCCGGTTTCGTCGGTAAAAATTTTTTCGTCCTTCAACGCGTTCAACAGCAGCAGCGGGTCGACCGTGCCACCGGAGGCGGTGTCCAGCATCAGCATATGCCGATAAATCTCCCGATGCTGCGGAAGATAGAAATACTCGGTCTTGATCAACAGGGAAACCGTGTTCAGACAGGCGGGATCCAGCAGGATCGAGCCCAGCACCGCCTGCTCTGCCTCAAGAGAGAATGGCAGCTCTCCCTCGGGCGTAAAGCTTTCGTTTGCCAATGTTTATTCTCCTACCGTGACGGTCATCTTCGCGGTCACTTCGCTGTGCAGCTTGACCTCGAAAGGATATGTACCGAACGTCTTAATATCGCTTAAGGTGATCTTGCGCTTATCGACGGTCACGCCGAACTGCTGCTTCAGCGCCTCCGCCAGCTCTTTGGCGGTCACCGCGCCGAACAGCTTACCGTTGGCACCCGCACGGGCGGTAACGGTGATGTTCCTGCCGTCCATTTTCGCGGCGGCTTCCTTGGCGTTTTTCAGGTCCTCCGCCTTGCGAAACGCCTGCGACGCCTCGCGATCCTTCAGCTCGCTGAGCGCCTGCGCGTTGGCTTGCTTTGCAAGCCCCTTGGGCATCAGAAAATTGCGGGCGTAGCCGTCGCTGACGGACACCTTTTCGCCCTTTTTGCCCAGACTCTTTACGTCCTGTGTAAGAATGACATCCATTGTATAGCTTCCTTTCCGTCGGTTGATGGTGGATTACATTTCGATAATAATGGGAACGACGATGGGACTGCGCTTGGTGCGCTCGTACATAAAGCGGGAAACGTCATCCCGAATGTGATTTTTAATGGACGGGATGTCGAATCTGCCGTTGCGGGTGTACCGCTCGAAAATGTCGATGACCAGCTCCTCCGCGTCGTCAAACAGCTCCTCCGCGTCCTTGACGTAGACAAAACCGCGTGATTCCATGACCGGCCCGGTAATAATCATGCCGTTGACGGGATCGGCCACGATGCTGACCGCCACAAGCCCGTCCTCCGACAGCCGCTTTCTGTCGCGCAGAATGATATTGCCTACGTCGCCCACGCCGTAGCCGTCCACAAAGACGCGTCCGGCGGGGACAGTCGCGTCCGCTTTGATGGCGGATTTGCTCAAGGTGATCTGGGTGCCGTTATCGGCAAGAATGATGTTTTTGGACGGGATCCCCACGCTTTCGCCCAGCGCGGCGTTGGCGGAAAGATGCTTACGCTCGCCGTGAACGGGGATAAAGAACCGCGGCTTGAGAATGCCGAGGATCAGCTTCAGCTCCTCCTGCCTTGCGTGACCGGAGACGTGTACGTCGTACATCTGACTGTAAAAGACCTCCGCGCCCAGCTTTAACAGGTCGTCAACGACCTTGCCCACGGTTTTTTCATTGCCGGGAATGGGCGTGGCGGAGATAATGACCGCGTCGTTGGGCGTGATCTGCACCTTGCGATGGTCGCAGGTCGCCATGCGGGACAGCGCGGACATCGGCTCGCCCTGGCTGCCGGTGGTGATGAGCGTAATACGGTCGTCGGTATAGCGGCGCACCTCGTCCAGCGTGATGATAATGCCCTCGGGCACCTTCAGATAGCCCAGCTCCGAGGCGACGGCGACCACATTTTCGAGGCTTCTGCCGGAAAGCGCGACCTTTCTGCCCAGCTTTTCGGAAATATCGATGATCTGCTGCACACGGTGGATATTGGAGGCGAAGGTGGCGACGATCACGCGCTTGTCGCCCGCCAGATTAAAGATATGCTCCAGCGACCCGCCGACCTTTTTTTCGCTTTCCGTAAAGCCCGGACGCTCGGCGTTGGTGGAGTCCATCATCAGGCAGGTTACGCCCTCCCTGCCCAGCGCCGCGAAACGCGCCAGATCGATGATCTCGCCGTCGATGGGGGTGGAATCGATCTTGAAGTCGCCGGTATGGACGATGGTGGCGGCGGCGCATTTGATCGCCACGCCGATGGAATCGGGGATCGAGTGGTTGACGTGGATCGCCTCGACGGAGATCCCGCCCAGATGCACCACGTCGCCGGGCTTGATCACGTTGATCACAGAAGTTCTGTCAATGCCCGCCTCTTTCAGCTTGCCCATAATCAGACCCGCCGTCAGCCGCGTGGCGTAGACGGGAACGTTGACCTCTTTTAATAAGTAGGAAAGTCCGCCGATGTGATCCTCATGCCCGTGGGTAATGACCACGCCGCGAATCTTGTCGGCGTTTCTCGTGACATAGGTAAAATCCGCCAGCACCAGATCCACGCCGGGCATGTCGCTGTCGGGAAATTCCAGACCGCAGTCAAGGATAAACATATCGTCCTCAAACTCGAATACGGTCATATTTTTGCCGATCTCGTTCAGACCGCCGAGAAACGAAATTTTCATCTGTTTTTCCGGCTTGCGGGGTCTGCCGCGCTTTGCGGGCGCTTTGGTCTGCGTCTTGGCAGGCGCTTTTGCCTGCGTCTTGGCGGGCGTCTTTCCCGCAGTCTTTGCCGGCGCCGGTTTCGCCGTATCGCCGCGTCGGGCGCGGGCGTTATCTTTTCTTGTTCTTGTCTCCATAAATTCTCCTTTTTGAGCATATACACCTGCATGACCGCGGAACATTGCATTGCCTGCACTCCCCGGTCACGGTCATACGCACTGTGAAATTTTGATATATGTAAGCCGCCTTCGCCGACGGCTGAAATTGCTTATTCAGTTTATAATACAATATTTTTTACAGATTGTCAAGGATTGGAAATTGTGATTTATCACAAGAAGATCGTCACACGATCCTGTAGGGATGCCCATTGGGCATCCGTCGGGTTATGCGTAAAATCAACGGATGGCCATTGACCATCCCTACAAGATTGTGCGCCTATTTTGCGTCTATAAATCCAACCGCGAAGCGGTTCCACAATCATTCATCATTCACGATTCATTATTCATTAAATTCTGATTTAGCGAAAGAAGATCGTCACGCGATCCTGTAGGGATGGCCAATGGCCATCCGTTGATTTTGCGCGCGCCTGACGGACGGCCGATGGCCGTCCCTACAAGCGAAGTCCAATATTTTGATTTATAAATCCAACCGCGAAGCGGTTTCGAAATTCCTTCTCATTTCTTATTTCTCGCTTAACTTTGAAATCATATCCTGAATCTCTCCGCACAGCTCTTCGGCGGTTTCGGCGCTGGTCGCCTCGGCGGTGATGCGGATCTGGTTGCCCTTGTCGGCGGCGGTAAGCAGCACGTCGCCCTTGGGATAGGAAATACGCACGCCCATCCCCTGCTTTTCACTGCTCTGCCGCCGGAAATGATCCAGCAGTCCCGCAGTGTTTTCATTGCCGCCCGGCACTGCCATGGCGCGGCGGTAAACCGAAAATTCCGGCAAGGCGTTCACGAGCTGCGTTATGGTTTTGCCGGAGCGGATACACATATCCGTCAGCTTGACCGTCAGATACAGCGCGTCCCGCGCCCAGACGCAGGCGGCGATCAGCGCCGAAGCGTCCGCGCCCGCCGCGTCGTCCTCATCGCAATAGCGGACGATATGGCAATTTTGCGCCGCCGCAGTGGTACTGATGGCTTTCGGCGCGTCAAAAGGCACCGCTACGTTGCTGCCGCCGGCAAAGTCGTCCGAAGCGGCAAGGGTCAGCAGCTTTTCGTAGCCGATCTCTGCGCCCTGCTCGTCGATCATGGACGCCGCCGTGCCCTCGTTGTTGATGATAAACAACGGGCGGCGCGCGTCGTCCGCCACGCTTTTGCCGAAAAATTCCCGTACAAAATTATTAATTACTCCGTTTGGGCTGACGACGCCGAACACGTGCCCGCCGTAATACTCGTTCTTATAAAAGCCCAGCTGACGGCGGTACATGGACAGCAAATAGGACATATCCCGCACCGAGCCGCAATGCTCCGGGTTGCAGGGGATAAAATCCGCGCGGCGCAGGCGGTATTCCAGCTCCCGCACCGTTCCCCTGCCCGGCGGCAGCCCATGCTCGCCCGCAAAGCTGACGGTAATGATGCCGCCGTCGGTGGAGACGAACGCGCCGCCGTTCATGCCCGTATAAGTCAGCAGAAAATCAAACTGCGCCCGAAAGCACCCGCCGAAGTTCCACACGTTGCCGCCCGCGGAGATGATCCCGCCGCACAGGGCGGACAGCGCCGCTGCGGAGCTGTTTTTGCCGTCGCAGGCGGCGGCGAGGTATTTGCCGTGCATCACGCTGCCAAACCCTGCGCCGACGGCGGCGGCGCGCAGAACGGACATATCCGTAAACGCCGCGCCGCTGATGCTGCCGTTTTCGATGATAATCTCCGGGGAGCTGCCGTCGGTGACGGATTCCGAAACCAAAGTATTTTTGGGAATCGCCTTTTCCGCCGCCACGGTCACGCCGCTGCCCACGGTGCTGTTTTCCCCGATGACGGACTGCCCGCCTACAACGGCGTTTTCAAACACGCGGCTGCCCTTTCGCACGGACGCGCCGTCGCAGATCACGCCGTCGGACACCAGCGCGTCCTCGCCGAAAAACGCGCCGTCTCCGGCGACGGATTTGCGGATATTGGCGTTTCTGCCCACAAAGCAGGCGTCCCCCAGCACGGTATACGGCCCGATGACCGCGCCGTCCTCCACGGTGATGTTGTTCCCGAGATAAACCGGCGGGATCAGGGTGTAATTTCCCGCAGGCAGCGGCGACAGGGAGTAAATATTTTTTTTCAGCTCCGGTAGCAGGATCGTGGTCTTGCCGTCAAAAATATCGTTATGGCACTGCTTGTATGCCTCCGGCGCGCCGATGTCGCACCAGTAGCCCGTCTCCTCATAGGCGTAAAAAGGGGTTTCCATGCTGAGCAGCGCGGGAAATACGTCCTTTGCGAAATCCACGGGTCTGTCCCCGGGGATCAGCTCGCAGACGTCGGGCTCGATAATATAAACGCCCGTGTTGGCAAGGCTGCCGTCCAGCCGGTTCCAGCCGGGCTTTTCGGAAAAGGACAGGATATTGCCCGCCTCGTCGGTGTTGACGATGCCGTATTCCCCCGGCTGCTTGACCGGTACGCAGACCACCGTGGCGGTCGCCGCCATGTCCTGATGGAACGACAGAATTTTTCCGTAGTCGAAGCAGCAGACGCCGTCGCCGCTGATGACAAAGGTCGGCGTTTCCGGATCCAGCAGCCGCATCGCGTCGTTGAACGCGCCCGCCGTGCCCCGGGGCTGCGATTCCATGGAATATTGCAGCCGCAGGCTGCCGAAGGACGCGCCGAAACAGTGCCGGATCTCTTCCGGCAGGTAGTGCAGCGTAAGCACGGCGTCGTCAAAACCTGCCGCCTCCAGCATGGTCAGGGTATGCTCCAGCACCGGCTTGGAAAACAGCTTCACCATAGGCTTGGGTTTGTTATGTGTGAGGGGGCGGAGCCGTTTGCCCTCGCCCCCGGCGAGAATCACTGCTTGCATGAGCGTTCACCTTTCGTGAAAAAATCAGGGTGCAGCGGGACGCGCCCGTTGCCCGGTTGGTTCGTAATCCGTTCTTGACAATAAAATTTGGGAATAGTATTATTGATTTATCACGGTTACGGAGGGTATTATGATCGTAGAGATGTTTACCGACGGGGCGTGTTCCGGCAATCCCGGGCCCGGCGGCTGGTGCTGTATTTTACGGTACGGGCAGTATGAGAAAATGCTCAGCGGCGGCGCGGCGCAGACCACCAACAACCGCATGGAACTGACTGCGGTGATCGAGGGGCTGCGGGCGCTCAACCGTCCCTGCGAGGTGCTGATCACCACAGATTCCAAATATGTGGCGGATTCCGTCACCAAGCATTGGCTGGACAATTGGGCAAAGAAAAACTGGGTCAAATCCGGCAAGCCCGTCCCCAATACCGACCTTTGGCAGCAATTGCTTGCCGTAATGGCGCAGCATAAACTCACGTTTCACTGGGTACGTGGGCATAACGGCCACCCGGAAAACGAGCGCTGCGATAAGGAAGCGGTGCGGCAGAGCGAGATCTATAAAAATGCGTAATTTCGGTTTTGATGCCTCTGTGCGCGGAGCGTTGGCGCCGCCGGAGTTATTTCGCGCGCGGCTTTGTCAGGAACGATACGGCAAGTCCGCTCATCACCGCGGCGAGGATTCCCGCCGCGCCTGCGGTCAGCGGACCGGTCATCGCGCCCAGCAGCCCCTGTTCCTCAATGGCTTTCTTTGTGCCCTCTGCAAGGGCGTTGCCGAAGCCGGTCAGCGGGACTGTCGCGCCGCAGCCGGCAAATTCCACCAGCGGCTGATACACGCCGAATGCGCCTAAGATCACGCCCAGCACGACAAAGCCCACGAGAATCCTTGCCGGGGTCAGCTTCGTGTTGTCGATCAGAATCTGCCCCACAAGGCAGATCAGCCCGCCCACAATAAATGCTTTCAGATAGATCATGTTCACTTCTCCTTTTCTACATAGTGTCTCTATTTTTCGCGAGGATATAACATGCGGATCAAAGAAAATGATAAATTTTCAATCGCGTTGGTCAACGTCGGGGAGGATACCGGCTCTTTTTTGTCGTTGCCGAAATATAAGAAAAAGGAATCGGCATTATCCGCCTGCGGCAGAATCGCGGCGGGCGTTTTATTGCACCGCGTGACGGGCGCGGATCCCGCCGCAGTTACCGTGGCTTGCGCGGCGGGCGGCAAGCCCTACATCATAGAATATCCCGATTTTCACTATAATATTTCACATGCCGGTGATTTTGCGGCGGCGGTGTGTTCCGCGCGGTACGAGGTGGGCGTTGATATTCAAAATCTGCATGCCTGCGATTTTCGCGTTGCCCGGCGTTGCTTTCCGGCGGCGGAGGTCGCCGCGCTGACGGCTTGCCCGGCGGCTGCGCGGGATCAAATGTTTACTCGCCTTTGGACGGAATACGAGGCGGTGTTGAAATCCCGGGGATTGGGGCTGCTGTCGGTAGAAGAAAGCATGTTTTTGGAATATAAAAAGGATACGGAATTATTTAATCTGTCTGATTTTTCAGGTAATGATTATCAGCTGACCGTTGCTCTGCGGATAAAATAACCCCGCAGGGGGCTTTCCATTTTTTTTGAAATGTGATATTCTTAAATATGTATCATGAAGCAAGAGGAGGCTGCGTTGTATGGAAGATGAAAAACGGCGACATCTGCACAGCCATCATCACTCGCCCGAGGAAAAAAAGCGGCAGCTGAATCGCTTGTCCCGCGTGATCGGGCATTTGGAGCATGTCAAGCGGCTGATCGAGAATGACGCCGACTGCTCCGAGGTTCTGATTCAGCTGTCCGCGTCCAAATCCGCGCTCAACGGCATCGGGAAAGAGATCATCAACGAGCATATCACCCACTGTATCGCCCATGCCATTGAGGACGGCGATACGGAAGCTATCGAGGAATTTCAAAAAGCGATACAAAAATATATGTGAACAAACAACCCCCTATAGGGCTTGTGAAAAAAAACAACCTCTGATAAACTATTGTCGTGCACAATCATAGTATCAGAGGTATTTTTATGAAAAAAATGTTTGCGATCCTGCTTGCCGCGGCGATGCTGTTTGCGTTTGCGGCATGCGGCAAAAAAGAGGGCGATACTCCTGTTGCGGCGGAAACCATGCTTGTATATGCCAGCGGCGATTATACCCGCATCAATCCGGCGATTGACGAGCACGGCGAGATCAACATTCTGCTGTTTAACGGGCTGACCGCTCATGACGGCAGTAACGACGTGGCGCCTGCCCTGGCGGAACGCTGGGACTACGACGCCGATACGTATACCTACACGTTTCACATGGTGAAAGACGCCAAGTGGCACGATGGGGAAGCCGTTACTGCGGACGATGTGAAATTCACCATCGAGGCGATCATGGATCCCGCGAACGAGTCTGAGAACGCGCCCAATTTTGAGGACGTGGAAGAGATCACGGTCATTGACGCGCACACCGTCGCGTTCCGGCTGGCAGCGCCCAATGTGGCGTTTTTGGACTACATGACCATGGCGGTACTGCCCCGGCACCTGCTGGAGGGCGAGGATATGCAGACCGGCGATTTTTTCCGCAATCCCGTCGGCACCGGTCCGTATAAGCTGGAGCGCTGGGACGAGGGACAGGCGATCACCCTTGTGAAAAACGAAGACTATTTTAAAGGCGCCGCGAATATTGATAAGATCGTGTTTAAAATTGTAGAGGACGATACCGCCAAAGCGCTCCAACTGCGTTCCGGTGAGCTGGATCTGGCGCTTCTGACGCCGAAGGACGCGGAAAGCTTCGCGGATAACGCGGCGTATACCGTTTACAATATGAAAACCTCGGATTACCGCGGGATCATGTTTAACTTCGCCAACGACTACTGGACGAAAAACCGCGACGTGATCCCCGCCATCTGCTACGGGATCGACAGACAGGCGATTGTAGACAGCGTTCTGCGCGGGCACGGCACGGTCGCTTACGGCCCGCTGCAAAGAAACATCTATAACAATGAAGATGTAGAACAGTATACCTATGATCCCGAAAAGGCGGAACAGGCGCTCATCGATATCGGCTGCGAGAAGGGCGCAGACGGCTTTTACTACCGGGACGGCGAGAAAATCGCCTTTACCTGCAACTGCCGCGCGGGCGATCAGGCGCGTATCGACATTGCCAACGCCGCCGCCCAGCAGCTGCGGGCGGTCGGTATTGACATGACCGTGGAGATTCCCGCCGTGATCGACTGGAGCAAGCAAATGGCGTTCCTGATCGGCTGGGGCAGCCCCTTTGACGCGGACGACCATACCTATAAGGTATTCGGCGCCGGTAAGGGCGCGAATTACAGCGGCTATTCCAACGACGACGTGGACGCGTATCTGACGGCGGCGCGCCGCACCGACGATCCCGCCGTCCGTGCTGCAGCGTACGCCAAGTTCCAGAGTGCGCTGGCGAGCGACCCGCCGTATGCTTTTATTTGCTATATCGACGCGGATTACGTAGCGACCGCCGCGCTCAAGGGCATCGCCCCCGATACCGTGATGGGGCACCACGGCGTGGGAATTTTTTGGAACGTAACGGAATGGCAGCTCGCGTAACATCTGCATATGCGGCTTCCGAAACTTCTCTCCGCTGACGCCCTGCCTGACGCAGCGGACGTCAGCCCGTTAAATTAAATTATGTCCGAAATATTGCAAGTAAAAAATCTATCCGTCAGCTTCTTCACGCCCCACGGGGAGGTGGAGGCGGTCAGGGACGTTACCTTCTCGCTGCAAAGCGGGGAGGTGCTTGCCGTTGTGGGGGAGTCCGGCTGCGGCAAGACCGCGCTGTGCAAAAGCATTATGAAGCTGCTGCCCGATACGGCGCGAATCAAAAGCGGCAGCATTGCGGTCTGCGGCGCGGATATTACCGACTATACCGACCGCGATATGCGCAAATTGCGCGGCAGGCTGTATTCCATGATCCTGCAAAATCCCATGACCGCGCTGGATCCCACCGTGCCCGTGGGACGGCAGGTCGCGGAGGCGGTGCTTGTCCATCACCCGCGCATGGACAAAGAGGCGGTGCGCCGCCGCGTGCTTGAATTGATGACGCTGGTGGGGCTGGATAACGCGCAGGCGCGCTGTCAACAGTATCCCCACAGCCTTTCCGGCGGCATGCTGCAGCGGTGCGTGCTGGCGATCGCCCTTGCCGGGGAACCCCAAATTTTATTTGCCGATGAGCCGACCACCGCGCTGGACGTGACCGTACAGGCGCAGATTCTCGATTTGCTGCGGGAGATTCAGCAGCGGCTGGGCACGGCGACGGTGCTGGTGACGCATGATTTCGGCGTGGTGGCAAGAGCCGCCGACCGCGTGGCGGTCATGTACGCGGGCAGAATCGTGGAGATCGGCACGGCGGAGGATATTTTCTATGATCCCCGCCACCCCTATACGGTGGGACTGCTGCGGTCGCTGCCGTATTTTGCCGCGCCCGGCGAGCCGCTGTACACCGTGCCCGGCATGCCGCCGACGATGATCGACCCGCCGCCGGGGGACGCGTTTGCCCCGCGAAACGTATATGCGCTGGAGATCGACTATCAAGAAGCGCCGCCGATGTTTCAGATCAGCGACACGCATTTTGCCGCCGCATGGCTGCTGGATCCCCGCGCGCCGCGGGTAGATTTGCGGGCGGGAGGTGTACGCCGTGGGTGAAAATTTACTGGAGGTGCGCCGCCTCTCCCATACATATACGGTCAACCGGCACATGACGGTCAAGGCGCTGGACGACGTGTCGTTTTCGATCAACAAGGGGGAGATTTTCGGCGTCGTCGGGGAATCCGGCTGCGGGAAATCCACCCTTGCCCGCTGCGTTATGAATCTGCTGCGCCCTACGGCGGGAGAAATTTTCTATCAGGGAATCAACATTTCAGATAAAAAGCAGGTCAGGGCAAATCGGCCGCTGCTGCAAACGTCGCGGCAGCTGATCTTTCAGGATTCCGTGTCCGGGCTGAACCCCCGCATGCGGGTGGCGGATATTATTGCCGAGCCGATGCAGCTGCACCGTATCCGTCCCCCGCGCGGCAGTTATCGCGCTGAGGCGGAATTTCAGATGCGGCACGTGGGGTTGGACGCGTCCTACCTCGATAAATATCCGCCGGAGCTGTCCGGCGGCATGCGACAGCGGGTGGCGATTGCCCGCGCGCTGTCCATGGAGCCGTCGCTGCTGGTCGCGGACGAACCGGTCGCGTCCCTTGATGTTTCGATTCAGGCGCAGATTCTCAATCTGTTCCGGCATTTGCAGGCGGAGCACGGGTTTACCTTCCTGTTTATCGCCCACGATCTGTCGGTGGTGAAATACCTTTGCGACCGTGTGGCGGTCATGATCAGCGGAAAGCTGGTGGAGGTTGCGCCTGTGGCGGAATTATTTTCTGATCCGCGTCACCCTTATACGAAAGCGCTGCTGTCCGCAATGCCGATTCCCGATCCGCGTCTGGAACGGAGCAGAACGCCGACGGTATTTGACCCTGCTGCTGCCCCGCTGACGGGCGCGCTGACGGAGGTTTCCCCGGCGCATTTCGTGCTGACGGAGGGAGGCGCCGCCGATGCGTAGCCGTGTTTTTACGCTTGGTAAAAATCTGCTGATCTTTGCGCTGAGCCTGGCGATCCTCTCCGTCGCGGTCTTTTATGTCGCCCGTCTCGCGCCCGGCGATCCGCTGGCGTCCTATTACGGTTCCCGCGTGGAAAAACTCACGCCCGAAGCCCGCTTTGCGGCGGAGGAACGGCTGGGGCTGCATGACCCAATCATCGTGCAGTATTTCAAATGGCTGAGGGGCGCCCTACGGGGAGACTTCGGCATTTCCTTTCAATATAAACGCCCCGTCGTCGAGGTGATCGGCGGCAGGATCGGCAATACCCTTGCGCTGGGCGGGATCGGGTTTGCGCTGACCTTTGCGCTCGCGCTGCTGCTGGGCGTATTCTGCGCCGGGCATGAAGATACGTTCTTGGATAAGCTGATCTGCAAGGTCGGCACGGTGACCGGCTGTATTCCCGAATTTTGGCTGTCGCTGGTGCTGATCCTGATTTTTGATATTTATTTGGGGCTGTTGCCCGGCAGCGGCGCGTATTCCGTCGGCAAGGCGGACGATCTCGGGGATCGGGCGGCGCATTTGCTGTTGCCGCTGGCGGTGGTGGTGTTGGGGCATCTGTGGTATTACGCCTATATGATCCGCAACCGCATGCTGGAGGAAATTCGGGCGGACTATGTGCTGCTGGCAAAATCCGTCGGGCTGCCGGATCGCAAAATTCTTTTTCGCCATTGCCTGCGCAACTGCATGCCTACCTATCTCAGTATTATGGCGATCTCCGTGCCCCATATCATCGGCGGCACGTATATCGTGGAAACCGTATTTTCCTATCCCGGCGTCGGGACGCTGTCTTATGAAAGCGCGCGGTATCAGGATTATAATATGCTGATGGTGCTGACGCTGCTGACGGGGGCGGTGGTGATTCTGTGCAATCTGGTCGCGCAGACCGTGAACGCGCGGATCGACCCGCGCGGGCGCGCTGCGGAAACGGAGGTGACCGCCGATGTCCGCTGACGGATTCAGAATCGTCGGTATGCAGCCGACGCCGCCAAAAGCGCATAAAAAAAACAGGCTGCGCGGAAAGCCTGTCATATCCGCCGCACTCCTGTTCTTGATCGTTTTCGGCTGTATGTTTGCGGAACTGTTGATGACCAAGGACCCCACATACATGGATTTGGCGCACAGCCGATTGCCGCCGGACGGGGAATTTCTTTTCGGCGCCGATACCATGGGACGGGATCTGTTTTCCATGATTTGGTACGGCGGCAGAATATCCCTTGCCATCGGTTTTTTATCTATGGCGATCTCCGCCGTGATCGCCGTCGTCGTGGGAACGGCGAGCGGACTCGCGCCCAAGGCGGCGGACGCCGCGTTGATGCGGCTGACGGAAATTCTGCTGAGTATTCCGAATTTACTGCTGGTGATTCTCCTGCAGGCGATTCTCGGGAAAGCAAATGTTCTCAGCCTGTCCGTCGTGATCGGCGTGACAAGCTGGCTGAGCATCGCAAAGGTGGTGCGCACCGAGGTGCAAACCCTGCGCGGCAGTGAATTTATTTTGGCCTCCCGCGCCATGGGCGGCGGTTTCGTTCACGTGTTGCGCCGCCACTTAGCGCCGAATTTCTTCCCGTCCATTATGTTTATGATGGTAATGAATGTCCGCAGCGCCATGATCGCGGAATCCACATTGAGCTTTATGGGGCTTGGACTGCCGGTGAACGTGATCACCTGGGGCAGTATGCTGTCGCTGGCGCAGAACGCGCTGATCAGCGGCGCATGGTGGATGATTCTGATTCCCGGGCTGTTTTTGATTACTACGTTGGTGTGTATTACAAATTTGGGAAATTATCTGAGAAAAAGCCTGAATAAAGGGCAGCGGAATCTGTAGCATCTGCAGCGCGAAGATCATTTCCCGCCGGAATCCGCATGCAAAGGTGTTGACATCTCTGAAAATATGGACTATAATAGAGTTGTAAGGCAAAGCCGATAGACGGTTCTGCCCTCAAAGATTAGTTATCAAAAGAATGACCGCTAAGTTTGGAAGACAGGGCGGTCATTTCTTTTTTTGACACAGGAGAATGGAAACGCAGATACTCACAATACTGATAAGCACCGCCGTATACTGAAACAGTTCAGTATATGTAACATACGCCATATGCATCACCCCTCTCTGCGAGAGAGGGCATAACCGCCTACCGTTCTGACTTTACCTTACAGGGCTATTATATTTTAAAAGCAAATATTTGTCAACACAAAACAGGTCTGTCGGTGATCGGCAGACCTGTTCTTCGGAGGTTCACAAATGAAACTTTTTGGTTATGTTATGCCGCTTTTTGCTGCTGTTCGGGGAATTTCCAAACCGTCAGCGTTTTTCCCCGACGATCCTTGCGGACATAGCGGCAGGTGCTGCGGATCATCAGAACGGAGAATGCGATCAATGCTGCCGCATACACAACCATCGCCGTAATAGCTGCGGCGGTGTTGCCGCGAAGGAAACTTCTTTGCGCCATTTCCATCGCTGTTTGTGTGCCGAATACCAGCATCGGCATCTGGATCAGGCTGAGCAGATGGTCATACAGTGGAAGATCCTTGCGGAACAGCAGCAGATTGACCACGCTGATGACGGTAAGATTGACGATCGCCGTCCAAACGGGCAGGATCAGCGCGTCGCCGTTGTACAGAGCGCCCAGCCTGCCGGCGGTCAAAGCGTGCTGCACGGGTGCGGACACCAACATCAGCATCAAAGACAGCGTAAATAACACCGAGAGCAGCGTATAGGCTCTGCCGATCACCAGCAAAATCTTTTTTGATGTATTGAAAACTTTCATATCCATCTACCCCTAAAAGCAAATTCAGAAACCGGAGCAACATATTTTTACACTATCATTTTATCACGGAACCATCGTTTTATATCGCCGATGTAACTTTTGGACGCATTGACGTCATTTTTGGAAACGCTGCAAATTCCGCGCAAAAAACTCTTGACAAACCGCAGCGCAGTGTGTATAATACATTTGTGCATGGGGGTATAGCTCAGCTGGGAGAGCGCTTGAATGGCATTCAAGAGGTCATCGGTTCGATCCCGACTATCTCCACCACAAAAAGGCAGCTTTCGGGCTGCCTTTTTAATTTCATAGGAAACTTTACCGTTTCCTATGAAATTAAAAGATTTTAACGCCCGCCGAACCTGCCCTTCGGGCAGCGGCGATGGCGTAACCGAAAGCTTGTAGCTTCGCCGCCGAAGGCGTGCGGCGAAGCCGCTTTCTTGTTTCATAGGAAACTTTACCGTTTCCTATGAAATTAAAAGATTTTAACGCCCACCGGGCTTGTCGTTCGGGCAGCGGCGATGGCGTAGAACGAAAGCGTCAGCGCAGCCGCTTTCTTGTGCGCTGTACCGAGGCGAATAAAAATGTAATACATGGATTTGCTGTTTCATCTTGACAAGGGAAGTTTATATATAGTAAAATCACTCTATAAAATAAATTCGGAGGTAATTCTGTAATGAAATATGTATGTTCCGTATGCGGGTATGTTTACGATGAGGCGCTCGGTGATCCCGATAACGGTATTGCGCCCGGCACGCCCTGGGCAGAGGTAGACGACGATTTTGTCTGCCCGCTGTGCGGCGTAGGCAAGGATCTGTTTGAAGCTGAAGAATAATGCAGATGCCGGAGAATCCGTTCTCCGGTTTTACTTTAAGGAGAGAATGCAATGACAGACGTGAAAATTACCGATTCTGTAAAATATATCGGCGTCAGCGACCGCACGCTGGATCTGTTTGAGAGCCAGTACATCATTCCCAATGGCATGGCGTACAATTCCTACGTGATCTTCGACGAGAAAATCGCAATTATGGATACCGCAGATAAGCGCGTCACCGACGCATGGTTTGCGAATCTGGAAGCCGCGCTGGACGGCAAAAAGCCTGACTACATCGTCACGCATCACATGGAACCGGATCACGCGGCAAATCTTATCAAGCTGATCAAAAAGTATCCCGACATCAAGGTTGTGGGCAATGCGAAGACCTTTACTTTTGTCAAGCAGTTCTTCGGCGCTGTCATCAGCGACCGCGCGGTCATTGTCAAGGAGGGCGATAAACTCAGTCTCGGCGCGCATGAGCTGACCTTTATCATGGCGCCCATGGTGCATTGGCCGGAGGTCATGTTTTCTTACGATTCCAAAGATAAAATCCTGTTCGCCGCGGACGCGTTCGGCAAGTTCGGCGCGTTGGATTGCGATGAGGATTGGGCATGCGAAGCCCGCCGGTATTATTTCAATATCGTCGGCAAATATGGCATGCAGGTGCAGGCGGTGCTGAAAAAAGCCGCCGCGCTGGATATTCAGATCATCTGCCCGTTGCACGGTCCGATCCTGACGGAGAATCTGGGGTATTACATCGGTCTGTACGATACATGGAGCAAGTACGAGCCGGAAAGCAAGGGGATCTTTGTCGCTTATACGTCCATTCACGGCAACACCAAAGCCGCGGTGGAAAAGTTTGCCGATATGCTGCGCGCCAAGGGCGCGGAAAAGGTGGTCGTCTCCGACCTTGCAAGAGAGGATCAGGCGGAATGCGTCGAGGACGCGTTCCGGTACGACCGGATCGTTGTTGCCGCGCCCTCCTATGACGCGGGGCTGTTCCCGCCCGCAGAGGAATTTATCGCCCATTTGAAAGCGAAAAATTACCAAAAGCGTACCGTTGGTATTATCGAGAACGGCTCTTGGGCGCCCTCCGCAGGCAAAATTCTGAAAGCCGCGTTCGAGGATATGAAAGGCATAACGATTCTTGAGCCGTTGGTCTCCATTCGCTCCGCGCTGAATGCGGATAGCGAAGCGGCGTTGGAAGCGCTTGCAGATGCGCTGATAAACGCATGATTTGAAAATACACGGACAGGGGCTGCTGCATCTTACCGCAACAGTCCCTGTTTTTTTACTTTATAGGAAACTGCTCGCGTTGTGAGCAGTTTGCATACAACAAGAAGTACCGCTCTGCCCCCAAGATTGAGGGGCGGGGGGTTGATATGCCGTAGGCGTTCTTCGGAATTCCCAAAAAAGACCTCTTTCAGACAGACGCGTTTTCCTGCAAGCAAACAGACATAAAAAAACGACACGCTGATTTCTACGGCGTGTCGTTGCTGGTTGGTTAAAATTTTTCTATTGCCCGTTTTATGCCTTGATCGAACAGCGCCAGATCGTGCTTGCCGCGCAGTTCCTCAAATTCAAAGGGAATGTCAAGCGTTTTCATATCGTCTGCGAACCGAAGGTTTTCATCGCGAAGAAAATCCTCGTTGCCGGTTGTCATATACACGCGCGGTTTGACGGCAGACTGCGCGACCCTTGCCGCCATGACGGTAAGATCCTCGCTGTTATCAAAATGCAGCGCTTTGCCGAACACATTATAGAAAACCGGAAAATTGCACTGCCCCGATTTTCGACAGGTGTCAAGATATGCACCCATCGCAGTGCCCGCCGGCGAAAACGCGGCGCAAAAGCCGTAGTGGTCAGGATATGTCAGGGCGCATTTCAACGCGCCGTAACCGCCCATGGAGCCGCCCATGATCGCGGTATCCTCCCACTTTGCCGAGACGTTAAACACCAGTTTCACCAGATGCGGCAGCTCCGTCGCCACATAGTCGAAGTACCGCATGCCGTACGCGGTATTTTCATAAAACCCGCGCTGTACCTCGGGGCAGATGAAAATCACGTCCTTATCATAGGCGTAAAACGGCAGCATGGTGTAGTTGGAATAATCCGCGTTGCCGCCGCACAGACCGTGCAACACATAACAGACACGGTAAGTCTCCGCCTGCCCGTAATCGTTGGGCGTAATGACGCTGATGCCGGTCTCCATTTCCAAAATGTTGGAATATACGCTCCCGCGAAGTACCATATTCCGTCGCCGCCTTTTACATCATGGACGCCATAAAGGAGAACATATTTTGTTTTTTGTAATCCGCGCCGGGCACGACGTCGCTTTCCTGAATATCGGAGGAAAAACTATCGAGAATATAGGTAGAAACCGTCGCGCCGGAGGCGTCGATTTTGTCAAGCTGTTTAATACTTCCGTCGGCGATGAAAATCTTCAGTTTTCCGGTTCCGCTGGGTACGGTGTAAACGGTCGCAGCAGCGCCGTTCAGTGTCTCGTCGGTGACGACGGCGGACGCGGCGTCGTTGATCTCCAACGCAATTTCGTCGGCGTTCATTTCGTCAAGATCCAGTTTCAGCGTCTTTGCCAGCGCAGCGGAAAAGATCATGTACGTTTTTGCCTCGTTGTTGATCATATACATCTGATTGTCCGCAATGGCAATATCGATGGATTTCCCCTCAAAATTTGCGCTCATACGGATCTTATCATTATAAAATGTGATGCCAAGCACAGTTTGCTCGCCGTCGGAGACCGCAGTGCCCTTCATGGCATATTTTCTTGATTGGATCGCCGCGACAAAATCGTTAAATACCTGCTGCGCCGTGCTGTCGGGCGCGGCTGTGGACTGCGCGGCGGGCGACGGATCGGCGGGCGTTGCAGGTGTCTGCGGCGTCGATGCAGGGTCAGCGGGCGTCGGTACGACCGTGGTCTGCGGGATCGCGGACACTTCCGTGGAATCCACGTTGGTCAGCGTATCATAGACAATATCGTCAATATTAAAATCATTCATCGTAGTTCCTCCGGTTGCAGTTGTTGCCGGCGCCTGTGTTTCAGACGGTTCCTCCGGCGTATCGGATGTTTGTTTGCGGGAAACAGCGAACAGTACGACCATCGCCGCCAGCGCAATAACAAGCGCGATGATCAGCAGTATTTTTTTGCGTTTTTTTGCGTCGCGCAGCGCCCCGGCGTGTTGCGCCGCCGCTTTTTCCGGGTCGGTTTTTGCAGCGCGAACGATCACCGTCGGCGCGTTCGGCGTGATATGTACGGAGCTTCCGCATGCCGGACACGCAGCCGCATCTGCAGGCGTTTCCGCGCCGCAAACGGGACAAGTATTCATAAGTATCCCCCTTATAGTGACTGATTATCTGTATCATACCAGAATTCCTGTTACATGTCAATGAACGTGCGTATGAGCGGTTTGTAAATTCTGTTCTGCTTACGCGTACTGATTGCACCGGCAGTCCCTGCCGACAGTCGGTTTGTCATTGCAGAACAACGTTTTTCTCGCCCAAAATCTGTTTTAGGCTTTCCAGCAGGGGGGCGTTGATCTCCGTGACCACGCCGGTTTTCAAATCGTATTGCCTGGTGTCGTTAAAATAGAAATACACGGGCGTTCTGCCGGGGAATGCGCTGATGCGGCTGAGCGCCATCGCCTTGGCGGCGTCCGCCTCCGAGGGGAACCGCAGGAACAGACCGTGGGTGCGCTTTTGCGCGGTTTTTTGTGTTGTCTGCGCCGGCTGTACGGGCTGCGCGGGACGGGGCGCGGGCGCAGCTGCGCCCGCGGGGGCTGCCGCTGCGTTCCCGATATAGGATACGGCGGTATATTCCGGCGGCGGGGCGGCGGGGGAGGTCATGCTGCTCAGCGCGGGCGCCGGTTCGATGGCCTCCAGCAGCAGCTTCGGCGCTTCATCGTCCCGCAGGGACAGCCGCGTTTTCATTAAGACGATCGCGTCCTCCGCGATGTAGGCGGCGTATTTGTCGTACGCCTTGGGGAATACCAGCACCTCGATCGCGCCGTACATGTCCTCCACGGAGAGAAACGCCATTGTAGTGTCATTTTTGGTGATCTTTTTACGCACGGTTGCCAGGATTACCAGCACCTGCAGCCGCTGCCCGTCCTTATAGGAGGTCGGGTCGTGGGGATCGGCTTCCAGCAGGTGATCGATCCGCGCGCAGCGGTAGCGCTTCGCCATGTCCTTATAGGCGGTCATGGGGTGCCCGGAAAGGTACAGCCCCGTTGTGAGCTTTTCCATCGCCAGCTTTTCCTTTTCGGGCAGCTCCGGCACGTCGGGCGGCGTCGGCTCTGACCGTTCGGAGAACTGGGAGCCCATGTCGAACAGCCCGATCTGCCCTTCGATTTTATGCTTTTTATCGGTTTCCAGCGAGGACACCACAACGTCCATCATTTGCAGCATCTGCCGGCGATTGACGCCGAGATTATCCAGCGCGCCGCATTTGATGAAGTTTTCCACGCTGCGGCGGTTAAAGCCCTTGTCGTAGACGCGCTCGCAGAACGAATAGAACGATTTGTAATCGCCGTTCTCCACGCGCTCTTTCACGACTTCTTTAATGAACACGCTGGAAACGTTTTTGATCGCCAGCAGACCGAAGTGGATTTTGCCGTCCTCTACGGTGAAGTTTTCCATACTGTGGTTGACGTGGGGCGGAATGACCTCCACGCCGATATTGCCGCATTCCGCGATATACGGCACCATTTTATCCGTTTTATCCAGCACGCTGGTCATCATCGCCGCCATAAACTCGGCGGGATAGTGGCGGCGCAGCCATGCGGTCTGGAACGTGACGTAGGCGTATGCTGCGGAGTGGGATTTGTTAAACGCGTAAGACGCGAACGACGCCATATCGTCAAAGATCTGATTTGCCGCCTGCTCCGAAATGCCGCGCTTGATGCAGCCGTCGCAGGGGGAGCTGCCGTCGGAGCCGTCGGAGCCGTAGAGGAAGTATTTCCGCTGCTGCTCCAGCACGTCCTTTTGCTTCTTCGCGACCGCGCGGCGCACCATATCCGACGCGCCCATGGAGTAGCCCGCCAGATCGCGGAAGATCTGCATGACCTGCTCCTGATAGACGATCGTGCCGTAGGTAACGTCAAGGATCGGTTTTAATTCGGGCGTATGATATTTGATTTTATCCGGGTGCTTTCGGTTTTCCAGATATGCGGGAATGAAATCCATGGGGCCCGGGCGGTACAGGGCGATAACGGCGATAATATCTTCCAGATTGTGGGGGTGCATGTTGATCATCAGCGCACGAATACCGCCGGATTCGCACTGGAATACGCCGTAGGTGCCGCCTTCGCCCAGCATCTGATAGGTCTCTTGATCGTCGATGTCGATGTCCTCGATTCTGAAATCCGGTACGCGGGTCTGGATCATTTTTTCCGCGTCCTTGATGACCGTCAGGGTGCGCAGCCCCAAAAAGTCCATTTTCAGCAGACCCAGCTTTTCGACCCAGCCCTTATAGAACTGCGATACGACGGAATCGCCGCTTGTGAACAGGGGGACGTATTCTACGACCGGGTCGCGGGCGATAATGACGCCCGCCGCGTGCATGCCGGTACTCTTGGGCATGCCCTCGATCTTTTTGGCGGTATCCACAAGGTTGCGGACGCGTTCGCTTTCGTTGTACATTTTTTTGAGATCCTGGTTGGAATCCAACGCCTTGTCGATGGTCATATCCAGCTCCTGCGGGATCTCCTTTGCCACGGCGTCCACCTCGGCATAGCTCATGCCCAGCACCCTGCCGACGTCGCGGATCGCGCCCTTTGCCGCCATGGTGCCGAAGGTGGCGATCTGCGATACGTGATCCGCGCCGTAGCGGCGTTTGACGTATTCGATGACCTCGGGTCTGCGGTTGTAGCAGAAGTCAATATCAAAGTCGGGCATGCTGACGCGCTCGGGGTTCAGGAAACGCTCGAAGATCAGGCTGAAGCGCATGGGATCGATGTCCGTGATGCCGCAGGCAAAGGCGGCGATGCTGCCCGCGCCCGAGCCGCGCCCGGGGCCGACGGGAATGCCGACGGATTTTGCGTAGTTGATATAGTCCCAAACGATCAGGAAATAATCGATAAAGCCCATGGTGTTGATAACGCCCAGCTCGTAATCCAGCCGTTCGCGGTACTCCTGCGGGTAATTCTCGCCGTACCGCTTTACCATGCCCTTGTAGCACAGGTCGCTGAAGTATTCAAAATGGTCGCGGTTGTCGGGGACTTCATAATGGGGCAGAATGGATTTGCCGAAGGAAAATTCCACGTTGCAGCGCTCGGCGATCAGGTTGGTATTGGTGACCGCCTCGGGGACTTCGGGGAACAGCGCCGCCATTTCGTCGCCGGATTTCAGATAAAATTCCGGAGATGAAAAATCAAAGCCCGTATCCTCTCCCAGCACATGCTTGGTCTGAATGCAGAGCAGAATTTTTTGAATATCCGCGTCCTCTTTGTTGATATAGTGGCTGTCGTTGGTGACGACCAGCGGAATACCCGTCTCCCGCGAAAGCTGAATGATCAGCGGGTTGGTGCGGCGCTGATCCTCGATGCCGTGGTCCTGGATCTCCAGAAAATAATTGCCGTGCCCGAACACCTTTTCGTACCAAAGGGCGGTCTCTTTTGCCTTTTCATAGTTGTTATCCAGCAGCGCGCGCGGAATTTCGCCCGCAAGGCAGGCGGACAGGCAGATAATGCCCTCGTGGTACTGCTCCAGCAGCTCGTGATCCACGCGGGGCTTGGTGTAAAAGCCCTCCGTCCACGCGGTGGACACGATCTTGATCAGATTTTTATAGCCCTGCTGGTTTTCCGCCAGCAGCACCAAATGGTAGCGTCGGCTGTCGGGACCGTGTACTTTGTCGAATCGGGTACGCGCGGCGACATAGACCTCGCAGCCGATAATGGGCTTGATACCCGCTTTCTTTGCCGCCATATAAAAGTCGATCACGCCGAACATCACGCCGTGATCGGTGATGGCGAGGGATTTCATGCCCAGCTCCGCCGCCCGCTCGCACAGCGGCTTGATCTTTGACGCGCCGTCCAGCAGGCTGTATTCCGTATGTACGTGTAAATGGGTAAATTCAGTCATATATAAATCCTTTTCTGTTTCGTGATGAATCATTCATTATTCATCCTTCATTGCAAAAGGGTTTTCAGCCCTTTTGCCCGTAATAGGCGTTTGCGCCGTGCTTGCGCAGATAGTGTTTTTTCAGCAGCTCTTTCCCCACGCGGCGGGTCGCGCCGCCGGCGAGCAGTTCGGTGTTGATCGCCATTTCCGCGATAATTTCCAGCACGGCGGAATTTTCCGCCGCCTTCGCCGGATTTTTCCCCCAAGTAAACGGCCCGTGATTGCGTACCAGCGCAGCGGGAATGGCGTTGTAATCCAGCTGTTTTTCCGTGAAGCAGCGCACGATCACGATACCTGTGTTTTTTTCATAGTCTCCCTCGATCTCCTCGTCGGTCAGCGCAGGGGTGCAGGGCACGTTCCCGTAAGCAAAATCCGCGTGCGTGGTGCCGTAGGCGGGCAGATCCCGCCCCGCCTGCGCAAAGGCGACCGCGTGTTTGGAATGGGTATGTACCACGCCGCCGACGGCGGAAAACGCTTTGTACAGCTCGATGTGGGTGGGCGTGTCGGAGGAGGGGCGCAGCTCGCCCTCAACGACCTCGCCGTCAAGGTTGACGCAGACCATCATCTCCGGCGACAGGTCGGGATACGGCACGCCCGAGGGCTTGATGACGACGATCCCTGTTTCTCTGTCGATCCCGGACGCGTTGCCCCATGTGAACGGCGCAAGACCGTACTGCGGGAGGAGCATGTTGGCTTTATAGACGTCTTTTTTCAGTTGTTCCAGCATGGCGACGGTTCCTTTCTTTTGCTTTTCTTATCCCTCTGCCTCGGTGATCGTATAGCCGTCCGTGGAGAAGCCGATGCTCTCCGCGCTTACGCCGCCGACGGTCAGACTTTTTAATTCCCAGCCGGTATTGATGTTGCCCGTGAGATTGTACACTTGGCATTTGGAGGCGAAGCCGTAGGCGCTGTCCAGCCATACAAAGGCGTACGCCGTCAGCAAGCCCGCATCGTTATACGCCGACTGGTTGTATTTTTGCGCCGGTCTGTCCGCCACGCTGTCGGCGCTCTGATATTCCACGTTTGCATAGGTCGTGAACGCGGGGCTGACATAGGCGATCTTCATAAAGCCTGTGGGAACGTCCGCAAGGTTTTGCCCGTTCAGCACTGCATGGGTGCCCGTATTGTCCGCCGGATTCAGCACGTACTGATCAATATTATCGCCGTCCTGTATGAAATAGGAGGTGATTCCGCTGCCCGCGTCCGTGACGCTGTACATACCCGCGCAGCGGCGCTCGGTCAGCGTGGACATTTCGCCGTTTTCGGTAAATTCGTAGGTCAGCGTGTAATTACTCGTCCATGAGTTGTCAATCAGGATCGGCGTGCCGCCGGGATTTCCTGCGGTGGCGCCGGGTTCCGTGCCGATAAAGTTCTGCGTGTGCTTCGCCGTCGTGGCGTAAACATTCAGATCCTCTTCCGGCGTTTTATTGGTTTTACAGGCGGTAAATAAAAGCGCCGCCGTACAGACGGACAGGAACAATGCGATAAATTTTTTCATATGCGAACCCTCTTCAAAATTAAAGAATACGATACATTATATATTTTAATATTATATACCTTTAAAGTCAACCTTGCGAATGTAACATTTTTCCGTTATATTTTTTTGCGTACTTGCCAAGGGCGGAACGGTGTGCTATGATAGCGGAAAGAATAAATTTCGGAGGGTAATCGATGAAATACGATCTTCATTTTGACCATCACAGGGATTTCAACACGATCCATCTCGGCGATCTTGCGCCCCGCGCCTACGCGATCCCGTTTTCGACGAAGGCCGCCTGCGCCGCGGCGGATTTCCGCACCGAACGGGCGCAGTCCGACATGGTGACGGCGCTTAGCGGCGACTGGGATTTTCATATGTACAAGACCAATCTGCGCATGCCCGCGCGGATCGATACCGATAAGGTAAAATTTGACAGCATCACCGTGCCCTCTACCTGGCAGCGGACGGGCTATCAGCCGCCGGTCTATCTGAACTGCCCCTATGAGTTCAAGACCTTTGAGCCGGAGATTCCCAACGATATGCCCGTGGGACTTTACCGTAAAAAATTTACGCTGGACAGTACAGACGGCGTTTATATTTTGTCGCTGCTGGGCGTCGCCTCCTGCGCCGACGTATATTTAAACGGCGCGTTCGTCGGCTACCGCGAGGGGACGCACAATACCTTTGATTATGATATTTCCCGACTTGTCAAAGCGGGAGAAAATGAGCTGGTGGTCGTGGTATTCAAATGGTGCAACGGCTCGTTCCTCGAAGCGCAGGATATGTTCCGCGAAAACGGCATTTTCCGCGACGTGCTGCTGTATCACTACGGGGACAGCTATCTTTATGATTACCGCGTCGATACCGATAAGGTGAAAAACGGCTATGATATGACCGTCAGCGCCGAGATTGCGGGCGACGCGCAGGGCAAGACCGTTACCGCCGCGTTGTATGACGGCGATACGCTGCTGGCGGAAAAGACCCTGCGCGCAGGCAAGGCAAGCTTTAAAAATCTGAAAGTCAAAGAGTGGAGCGCGGAGCTTCCCAACGTCTATACATTATACCTGACGTTATGCGACAAAAACGGGGAATTGATGACGGTCAAGACCGTCACCGGCTTTAAGCATATCCATATTGACGGTGCGAAGTTTTATTTCAACGACAGGCTGATCAAAATCAAGGGCGTCAACCACCACGATTCCAGCCTGAAGGGCGGCTATGTCATGACTGTTGCGGAGCTGGAGCAGGACGTACGGCTGATGAAGGCGTATAACGTCAACTGCGTGCGCACCTCACACTATCCCCCCGACCCGATCTTTCTGTACCTGTGCGACGTGTACGGGCTGTATATCGTGGACGAGGCGGACATCGAGACCCACGGCTGCGGAGAGATGGCGCGGGACGTCAGCTATATCAGCAGTCAGAAAAAGTGGGCGGCGCATTATGTGGACCGCGTCAGACGTATGTATTTCCGTGACCGGAACCACCCCGGGCTGCTGATGTGGTCGCTGGGCAACGAGGCGGGCGGTCACGCCTGTCAGGACGCGGAATACGCGTTCCTCAAGTCCATGGATCACCGTATCCCCGTGCATTATGAACATGTGATCCATACCTCCCGCATGCATTACGACGTGATCTCTCATATGTACTCGTCCATCGAGAACGTGCATCGTATCGGCACGGGCAAGCGCCTGAAAGAGGTGCCCGGCGCAAGACCCAACGATTATAAAAAATTCCCGTTTTTCCAGTGTGAATACGCTCACGCCATGGGCGTCGGCCCCGGCTGTCTGGAGGAATACATGCAGGCGTACTACGCCTATGATAACGTGATGGGCGGCTGCATCTGGGAATGGTCGGATCATACCGTGCTGCATGAGAACGACGGCTTCAAATATAAATATACCTACGGCGGCGACCACGGCGAAAAGCAGCATGACGGCAATTTCTGCGTGGACGGGCTGTTTTACGCCGACCGCCGACCCCATACCGGCGCGCTGGAGATGCGCAACGTCTATCGGCCGCTGCGGGCGTCGCTGCTGCCGGACGGAAAAGTGGAATTTTGGAACACCAACCGTTTCCGCGCGTCTGATTATTTAACGATCCGCTGGACGCTGACCGCGAACGGCGCGCCCGCGCAAAACGGGGAGCTGCGCCTGAATATCCCCGCTGAGGGCAGGGAATCGGTCGCGCTGCCGTTGCCGTTTGATAAAACGAAGGACGCGGCATTGCTGCTGGAATACTATGACGGCGATACCTGCATGGCGGAGGAACAGCTGATTCTGAACGACGTCGCCTACGCGTTTCCCGCACCCATCGGCGATAAGGCGGCGGTTTGGGAAAAGGACGGCAGACTGACCGTGGAATTTGACAACGGCAGGGCGGTCTTTGATAAAAAAACGGGCTTCCTGACAAGCTATCAGGTCAACGGCGCGGAGCTGATTAACCGGAAAAAGATCGCGTACGACGCATTCCGTCCCAACTTCTTCCGCGCGTTTAACGATAACGATATGTGGCGGCGCAATACCATGCGCGGCGCGGGATTACCGTCGCTGCAAACGAAAGCGGTATACTGCGGCGTCGAGATCGCCGACGGCAGCGTCTGCGTGGAGGTTTCGTACCGCGTGTCGGCGAAAAAAACGGTATATTATTATGTGAATACGCTGTATACGATCAGCGCGTCGGGCGCGCTTACCGTGTCCGCGATGCTGGCGGGCGCGTCGGGCGAGGCTTATCACGATATTCCCCGTTTCGGCGTGCTGCTGGAGCTGCCGAAGCAGTACGAACACGTGGAATACTACGGCATGGGACCCTATGAGAACCTGCCGGACTTCGACGCCCAGTGCCATAGGGGCGTGTTCAAGACCACGGTCAGCGATATGTTTGAGCATTACGTCTATCCGCAGGATAACGGCAACCGCGGCAAGGTCAAATATCTCAAGCTGACGGACGAAAACGGCAAGGGCTTCTCGTTCTACGCCGCCGACAGCTTCTCCTTCTCCGCCCACCATACGACGCAGGAGATCATTGACAAGGCGACCCACGACGAGGAGGTCACGCCCGTGGACGCGACGGTGCTGTCGCTGGACGGTTTTGTCCGCGGCGTCGGCACCGAGAGCTGCGGTCCCGATACCCTGCCGCAGTACCGCGCGGATTTAGAGAAAAACGCCTACACGCTGACCTTTACGGTCGTACCCGAAGTATAAGGAACGGGGGTTGCAATGTTTACGCATCTATGGTGCAGCTATCAGGACGGCAAAGACGATATAGCGGCGGTACGGACGGCGGTCTTTGCCGTCGAACAGGGCTTTACGCAGGCGCAGATTTTCGTGCCTGCGGAGGACGACAAAGCGCTGCAGCTGGTGATCTATGACGGTGAAACGCCCGTCGGCTGCGGGCGACTGCTGCCCCTTACCCAAAAGAACGCTTATAAAGCGGGCAGGATCGCCGTTTTAAAGGCGTATCGCGGGCAGCGTCTCGGCAGACGGATCGTCGCGCTGCTGTGTGAAAAGGCGGAAGCATTGCGCGCCGAAACGGTATATATCAGCGCGCAGACGCACGCCGTAGCGTTTTACGAAAACTGCGGTTTTCGTCAATGCGCCCCGCCGCATATCGAAAACGGCGCGCCCCACGTGATGATGGTACAGCATTTTGAAAAATAAAGGAAATGACCGCACGGCGCTCCTGTCCGGCGGGCATAAAAAAAGCTCCCTGGTCGGGAGCTTTTTTCATCGAAAATCGTCTTTTATTCGGCAACGGTCGTTTCGGTAACGAAATCCTCGTCCCCGCAAGTGCAGGAAACGTAGTTTTCCTCGGTGTTGCCTTCTTCCTGTTTCTTCTCCATGTACTTTTTGACAAGAGCATAAGCAGCCGCGCAAACACCTGCGATAGCTGCGACGATCGCGAGTATCTTCAGAACCTTCTTCATTGATAAACCGTCCTTTCAAAAACGAATTTGATTGGGTAACGCCGGCAGACCGGCAATTACTTATGCCTCAGACTTATTCAGTCTGACGGCAAGCGCCGCCTTCTTGTGCGCGGCGTTGTTTTTGTGGATAAGACCCTTTGCTGCTGCCTGATCGATCTTCTTAACAGCAAGCTTCACAAGCTCCGCCTTGTCCGCTGCGTTGGAATCAATCGCTGCGTTTGCTTTCTTTATAGCAGTCTTAAGCGCGGAAGAAGCAGCCTTGTTGCGCTCTCTTCTGATCTCGTTGACGATAACTCTTTTCTTTGCGGATTTGATATTGGGCATAGTCCCACCTCCTTCGATTTATATACATTTAGTATAATATCATCTTTTCCCCGCAATTGCAAGGATTTTTTTTCATACTTTTGATAAATTCGGCAATCCGATGAAATCGCCCTGTACAAACAGTAGTTTTGGCAAAAATCCCACAAAAAATACGGATATTTTTCCCATGATATACAGTTATTGCATTGTATGCCGATTTGTCGGGCGAACATACTAGTCACAGGTGCCGATACTTCGGCAGACAATGCTTTTCAGGTGAGGCTATGTTTTTCGGTACGGATCTTGCCGTTGAACGGCAGCGGATCACCGGCGATCTGCCGGGCTTACGCAGAAGTGAATATACGGTGGGCGACGCCGCAGTCTCTGAAATCGAAATTCTCGATGCCGAAACGGCGGAGATCATCGGCAAGCCCATCGGGCACTATACCACGGTTACGGTGCCGTCCATGCAGGTGTCAAAGCACATTTTTGACGGCCGTGTGCGCGCGGTGGCGGATTGCTTATCCAAGCTGCTGCCGCCGACGGGTACGGTGCTTGTAGCGGGGCTCGGCAACATCGGTATTACGTCCGATGCGTTCGGCCCGCTGATGACGCGTAAGATTTTCGCGACCAATCACATTCCCGACTCTGACGCCCGCGCCATGGGCTTCGGCGATCTGCGCCGCGTTTCGGTGATCTCACCGGACGTGGCGGGCAATACGGGCATGGAAGCGTCGGATATTATCAGAAGTATTTGCACCGATTTGAACCCCGCGGCGGTTATCGCCGCGGACGCTTTGGCGGCAGGCGACCTTTCCAGAGTCGGCTGCACCTTTCAGCTGACGGATACGGGGATTTCCCCCGGTTCCGGCGTGCATAACGCGCGCAAACGGCTGGATAAGGAAACGCTGGGCGTGCCTGTGATCGCCATCGGCGTGCCGACGGTGATCAACGCGGTACGGGCGGCGGAGTGCATTTTCGGGCGAAAGCTGGACAGCGCGGAGAGCGGTGTTGTTTCCTCCGATTATGCGGATACCGTCGTTACCGTCCGCGAGGCGGATACCATGGTTGGGAGGGCGGCTGCTCTTGCCGCTGCCGCTGTAAACGCGGCGTTACAGCCTGCGCTGACGGCGGAGGAGCTGGCGGAGCTGACCGCGGAGTAGACATGGACAGAGAACGAAGCCTGATCGTACGATCCTTTGCCTGTGTAAGCGCGGTGATCGCATGTGTGTTGACGGTCTGCTTATGCGCGATCATATTAAGTGAACGGGAAAAGCGCTCGCAGCCCACGGATATTAACACGGTAACGCAGCAGGAAATCAGTAAAATCATTGAATTTTTTATCGATCCCGCCCTCAAGTAAATTCTGATTTATCGGCGTTGCCGATAAATCAGAATTTACTTCTTCAGCACCGCAATGATTCCGTCCTCATATACCACCGGCGCAAAGCCCTCGGCGAGCAGGGCGTCCGCCTGCGCCTTATTCAGGTCCGGCGCGTCGTCGTGCAAAAGCAGTACGGTGTAGTCTGTCTGATAAACAACGTCGGGATCGCCGCTCAGCGTGCCGTCCGCATTGACGACGGGCGGATAATAAACATACAGGATCTCCCGCCGCGCCAGCCTAGGCGTAAGGCGGGATGACGCGGACACGCCGGCGTTCTCCGGCACGCGCTCCAATGCTGTTTCAATCGCAGTATAAATCTCCCGATTTTTAATCCTGTCGCGCACATGGTTTGCCTGCGGCAGGATCAGCCCGCAGAACGGCAGCAGGCAGGCGAGTATACAGAATGCCGACGCCATGGCGCGTTTTTTCTCCCCCAGCTGCGGCAGGCTGACCGCAAACGCGTACAGCAGCAGCGCGCCGGAGCCGAACGCGTGATGATACTGTACCGACGCGTCATAGTCGTAGCCCAGCAGATTGATGAAAAGCATGGGCAGCAGCAAAAGCAGCAGGGATTTTTTCTTCGCAAAAAACGGCAGGAACCCGACGCAGCCCAGCGTCAGCACGACAAAGCCCAATTTCTGTTCGTTGAGAAGATTCCGCAGCAGATATGTGGGATTTTTGATAAGATATTGCAAGAACGCCAGATTACCGTAGGTCTGGCTGTCCGGCACGCGCGCGCCGGGCGACAAACGGACAAAAATGAGGATAAATACGGCGGAAAACAGAAATGTCAGCATCGCTTGAAATCGCTGTTTTTCGCTGAAGAACAGATACAATCCCAGCGCGACGGCAATGATCAGCCCCTCGACGCCCACCAGCAGCGTGAGCAGGATCAAGACGGCGTAAGGCACGGTTTTTCCCCGTTCGGCAAAATACAGCGCCCATAGTACAAAGGGGACAAGAAAAGCCTCGATGTGAAAATCATAGAACGCGCCCGCCCAAATACCGGGGAACAGGAAATAGACCGCCGTTACCACATTGACCTGTGTTTTATGAACGTCGCGCCGTTTTAAAATCAGATACAACGGCACGGCGCCCGTCGCCAGCGCCGCCGCCTGCAAGATCAGCAGCGGATACATATTCCGAAACACGATCCACAACGGCAGCAGCAGGTACAGCAGCAGCGCGGGTTGGGTGCTGAAAAAGTTTTCCGTCCCGTTGCCCCGCACGGTGATCGCCGCGCCCCTGCCGCGAGACAGATTTTCCAGCAGCTGGCTGTATACGCCCATATCCAGTGCGTCCGCCCTGTAATCGGCGTAACGCAGGCAGGTCTCGACGCTGATAAAAAGGAACATCAGCACGGCGCAGACGAGCAGAAAAGCCCCCTGCGGCGCCGTTTTTTGCAGCGGCGGATCGTCCTTGCGGCCGAAGCAGTAATACGCCGCCACCGCGCAGAAGATAAAGAGGAACAAACAGAACCAAACGGTATAGCCGAAGAAGCTCAGCAGCCCGAAATACACCGTGACTGCGGCGAAGAGCAGCAGACGGAACAGCCGTTCCTTTTTTATAAAAAATCGCAGCACGTTCAGCGCGGTAAACAGCCCGAACAGCGCCGACAGCGCGGGCAGCAGCGGGACTTCGGCCATCAGTTCAAGACCGTTGAAGCGGATCCCTTTCACGACCCTGCAATAGAGCAGAATACTCGCCGCGCCCAGGCAATAGGCGATCAGCAGATTGACGATATATTTTTCCGTTTGGTGTTGTTTTAACTTCCCCAAAAGTTTTTTTAATTTCATGTTCCCTCGATCGCCGCCTTCTGTGTATTGATTCTGCGAAAAATTTCCGTATCAAATTTAGGTGTTCTGTCGTATGTGTAAAGCCCGTTGCGCTCCTGCTCCACGTCGGTGAGCTGGGTATAGCAGAAGCCGAATATTTTCGGGTTGTTAAGCAGCGCCTCCGTCAACCCCTTATATCTTTCAATAAATTCCTCCGCCGTGGCGGGCGCGTTGCCGTAGCCCCAGCCCGCGCCGTCGCTCCACTGAATGCCGCCGTACTCGCTGATGAATACCGGCAGCCCGGGGGTATAGGTCTGGCGTTGGCTCTGATGGTCAAACAAATCGTCTGAATCGATGAATTGATCGTAATGCGCTTTAAATACAGCAGGATCCTGATCGTAATCGTGGGTATCGTAAATATCCGTCAGCACGTGGAAATTGCCGCTGGTGTCGATGCAGGGGCGCGTGGGATCGACTGCCTTTGTGACCTTGTACACCATGGCGATCAGATCGTCATATTGCTTGCGGTTGTCCAGATCCCACGTCTCGTTAAAGGGACACCAGCCGATGATGGCGGGGTGGTTGAAGTCCCTGTCCAGCTCCTCCAGCCATTCTCCCAGCATGGGATAGATCGCGTCGGGGCTTGTATGATCCAGCCCCCAGTTGGGATACTCTCCCCATACAAGATACCCCATACGGTCGGCATGATACAAAAACCGCGGCTCAAAAATTTTCTGATGCAGCCGCGCGCCGTTAAAGCCGCAGGCAAGGGAGCGCTCGATGTCGGCGATCAGCGCACCGTCCGTCGGCGCAGTATAAATGCCGTCGGGATAAAAGCCCTGATCGAGGATCAGTCGCTGAAAGACGGAGGTTCCGTTGATCAGGAATTTATAGCCGTCCAGCCGCATGTTCCGCAGACCGAAATAGCCGGCGACCCGGTCGTCTCCATAGGTCAGGATCAGATCATACAGTCTGCCGTGTCCCGCCTCCCACAGATGGGTTCCCGAAAGCGCAAGCCGCAGCTGCACCTCGCCCCCGTCGGCGGTCACAGATGCTTCCCCCACGGGCTTGTCCTTGTAAAATGCGGCGGCTTTCAGCGTGCCCGCGCCCTGCAGCGTGGCGGTGATCGTCAACGCGCCCGCGTGAATATCGGGGTAATACTTCGTTTTGACAATGCGTGTTTTCGGTACAAATTCCAGCCAAACGGTCTGCCAAATGCCCGTCGTTCTGGTATAGTCGCACTGATGGGAAAAATATTCCTCGCTCTGCTTGCCGCGCGGGATCAGACGGTTGCGCTCGTCGTCCTGCGCGTGGATCACGAGGGTATTGCCGCCCGCCCTGCAGGCGCTTGTAATATCGAAGGTAAATGAGATATAGCCGCCCTTATGCGCGCCGACCCGCGTGCCGTTAACGTATACGGCGGTCTCGTAATCGCATGCGCCGATATGCAGCAGTATGTCGCCGCCGCACTGCGCTTTTGACAGCTCGAACGCGCGCCGATACCAAACGGAATACATGAAATCTTTATCCGCGATGCCGGACAGCGCGCTCTGCGGGCAAAACGGCACCGTGATCGTTTGGTCGTATACCGTTTCGTCCGTATAAAATTTCCGCGCCGCGCCGCTGTTTCCGCAGTCCTTTAAAAACTGCCATTCACCGTTTAAATTCATCCAGTTGTCCCGCATAAATTGGGGATTCGGATGCTCCGCTCTCGGAATGGACATAGAAACGCCTCCCAGATTTTTCTGTTTCCTATATTAAGCGATAAATGGGATTTAGTCAAGAGAGGTAAATTCTGATTTAGCAGCGTAGCAGCTAAATCAGGAATGAAAAATGAATGATGAATAATGAATAATTTCGGAAATCGCTGCGCGATTTGGATTTATAAAAAGGTGGGCACACAATCTTGTAGGGATGCCCATTGGGCATCCGTCGATTTTGCGCATAGCCCGGCGGATGGCCATTGGCCATCCCTACAAGCGAAGTCCGATATTTTAATTTATAAATCCAACCGCGAAGCGGTTCCACAATCATTCATCATTCATTAAATTCAGATTTATCGGCTTCGCCGATAAATCTGAATTTACACCGCGACAATCTCCGCGCCGGTGTAATAATGCAGGAGGATTTCACGGAAATCCGCGCCCTGCCGCGCCATGTAATCCGCGCCGTACTGGCTCATGCCAACAAGATGCCCGTAGCCGTGTGCGGTAAATACAAACTGCTCGCCGTCGTAGTTGACTTCAAAATCCGGACTGGCAAGCCCCAGTGCCGTGCGAACCTCCGTGCCGGAGTAATCTGTACCGCCAATGCTGATTTTGACCACCGCGCCGGCGGCGGTGCGCTCGGTATTGCCGATATAATGCTCCGGTTCGTCGCAGGCGGCGGTTTCGTGCACCGCGTTCAGCTTTTCGTATAATTCATTTGCGGAAAACGTCGCGCGCGTCTCGGCGGCGGGGGAGAGAGTGTCCCCGTCGCTTGCCGTCGAACGCAGATAGGGATAGTTGCCGCCCCAGATGTCCGATGCGTTCTCCGTCCGCCCACCGCTGATGGCAAAGTATGCGGCGAGGATCGGTTTCCCCTCGTAGATAATGGACAAATTCTCCACCGCCGCCACGGCGTCACGGATTTTTTTGTAATTCTCTTCGTAAGCGTCGCCCCAGAGCGTTTGCAGCTCCGCGTTCGTCTTATAGCTCTGATTGACTGCGCTGTCGGTGCTGATGCTGCCGCCGTCCGCCGTCACGTACCGTGTATAGGTGATCGCCGCCAGCGCCTGCGCTTTTAACGCCTCCTTCTCGTATTCCGCCGGCATCTCCGCCGCGACCACGCCGATGATATAATCCGTCATGGACATATCCTCCGTCCTTCCGGTTTCATGGGAGAACACCGCCACCGTCTCCTGTGATGCGTCCGCCGTTTCCGCCGGAGGCGACGCGTACGCGGTCTGCACAGGCACCGCCTCGCCGGGCTTCTTTTTTGCCAGCAGCGGCGTCAGCACGCTGAACAGGGCGATCATGACTGACAGGATCAGAAATTTTCTCATTCTTGGGCGCTCCTTAATTCTTTCTCGCGTATTGACTTTTACAGTCCGTTGTAATACAATATACTTTGTATATATATAACTCAAGACAGGGAAGGATGGATAGTATGGCGTTTTCCGCTCTGCCGCAGGATACACTTTCTAATTTATGCGATAATCTGAGAAAAAATGACAATATTCCGCCGGAATTTTACGATAAATATAATGTAAAGCGCGGGTTGCGCAACGGCGACGGCACCGGCGTGATGGCGGGGCTGACAAAGGTATGCTCTGTTGAGGGCTACTACATAGAGGACGGCGAAAAGCTGCCCCGGGAGGGCAGGCTGACCTATCGCGGCGTGGATATTCGAGATATTGTCGGCGGTTGCCAGGCGGAAAACCGCTTCGGGTATGAAGAAGTGGTCTGGCTGTTGCTGTTCGGATCGTTGCCTACGGCGGCGAGATTGTCCCGTTTCAGCGACATTCTTGCGCGCTGCAGGGAATTGCCGCAGAATTTTATAGAGGACATTATTATGCATTCGCCCTCGGCAAATATTATGAATCAGCTTGCCCGTTGCGTGCTGGCGATGTATTCCTATGACGAGAACCCCGATGATACGTCCATGGAAAACGTGCTGCGCCAGTCGATTCAGCTGATCGCCCAGATGCCGATTATGATGTCCTATATTTATCAGGTAAAAAAACGTAATTTTTACCGTAAAAGTATGTATATTCATCCCATCAAGCCGGAGCAAAAGACTGCCGAGGTGATCCTCAACTCCATTCGCGCCAACCGGAAATTTACCGAGACCGAAGCAAAGCTGCTGGATCTTTGTTTAATGCTGCACGCAGACCATGGCGGCGGCAATAACTCCACCTTTACCACGCGGGTGCTGTCCTCCTCGGGTACGGATACCTATTCCGCCATCGCGGCGGGGATCGGCTCGCTGAAGGGGCCGAAGCACGGCGGCGCGAATCTCAAGGTCGCCGAGCAGCTGGATTATCTGAAAAACGGGATTCGGGATTATGACGACGATGACGAGATCGCGGCGTTTCTTGCCCGTATCGTCCGCAAGGAAGCCGGCGACGGTAACGGGTTGATCTACGGCATGGGGCACGCGGTGTATACGCTGTCCGATCCGCGCTCCGTGATTCTGAAAAAGGAAGCGCAGAAATACGCTGCGGGAACGGAGTATGAGGAGGATTTTAAACTCCTTGACGCGGTAGAGCGGCTGACGCCCGCTGTATTCGCCAGGGAAAAGAAAATTAATAAGAAAATTTGCTCCAACGTGGATCTATACTCGGGGCTGATCTATAAGATGCTGCGCATTCCCGCCGATCTGTATACGCCGCTGTTTACGGTGGCAAGAACCGCGGGCTGGTGCGCCCACCGGATCGAGGAGAACCTCACCGGCGGCAGAATTATTCGTCCCGCCTATAAATCGCTTTCGCTGCCGCAGGGATATATCCCGCTGTATGAAAGAACCGAGGATACCGAGCAGTACGGCGAGCGCGCGTATATCCCGTCCGATGAACGATAATCGGACGGTCATCATAACAGAAGGGAAGTTCGTAGAATGGAAAATATAGAATACACGGAGGAAATCGCGCAGACAGAGGTCAGCGTGGGCAATGAAAACGCCGGCGGCGAAAAGAAAAAATTTACGCTGCGCGGTGCGGTCAAGACCCTCAGCCCTGATGCGTCCCTGATCTTGTTTGGCGTGTTTACGGTGCTGATGATCGCGATCCGCGCCTATCAGCTGATGTATATTTTCGAGCCGGATACGGGATTCTATTTTATTGAGCAAAAGAATCATTTTACCATTCCGTTGCTTTACGCCGTTGCGGTGATCAGCTTCGCGATCTATCTGATCGTCAGTTATATCAGCGGTAAAACGCCGGAGGGAAAAGCGCCCGCAGGTAAGAATTACTATCTCGCGACTGCTTCCGTCGTATTTGCCGTGACCTTGGTCGCGGACGCGATGCTCTGTTTCTCCAAGGTTTTTAATCTGTATGATTCCGCGATTTACCCGACGTTTAAGCAGTTCCTGTCGGAAACCAAGTCGGCGCCTATTATTATGGAGGTCGTATGCGCGCTGCTGGCAGCGCTGTATTTTATCATCGTCGCAGTTTCGTATTTTACGGGCAATCAGGCGTTCAAGTCCTCCAAGGTGCTGTCCGTCGCGCCGGTGTGCTGGTGCATCTTCCGTTTGATTGGCAGGTTTATCCGCGCGGAGAGCTTTATCCATACCTCCGAGCTGTTCTGGGAAATGGCGGCGGCGACGTTCCTGATGCTGTTCTTCCTTGAATTTGCCCGTATCATGTCAGACGTTGACGGCAAAAATAAACTGAATATTGCCGTCGGTTTCGGGCTTTGCGGCGCTGCGTCGGCGTTTATGCTGTTCTTCTCCCGTATAATCGCCTATGTATTTGCCGGCGACGCTTATATTACGGAATCGTCGCCCATTGAGTTCTGCGATTTCGGTGCGGCGCTGCTGGTTGTGATTTTTCTGCTGTCCTGCGTGCACGATCTGACGGTGCGCGTCCATGCTCAGGAGTCTGCGCCTGCGGCGGAACCGACGCAGGAAGCGCCGAAACAGCCGCTGAAACCCTCAGATGAGGAAGTGTTCCGTATTGCCGACGAGTATTCCAACCGTTATCTCAGAGACGAGCCGATCAATATCGACTACGGAACGAATCCTGAAAATTAAAGAATAAGGAAACGATGCGGTATTGCATTGCGTTCCGATGTTCTGCGTACTGAAGTTTGGACGTCCGGAGGTTTCACAATGTTTCTGCAAAATATGGCTGCCTCCGGGATTCAGGTGCTGACGCTGTTTCTGCTTGCCGCCGTAGGCTTTATCACCGACAAATTGGGCGTTTATACGGCAAAAACCGCAAAAGCGTCCACGAATCTGATTTTTTACGCCGTGACGCCGTCGGTCATTATCAATTCTTTCCTGACGATGGAATACACCGCAGAAAACCTGAAATATTTCTTCATTGCCTTTGCCTGCGGCATGTGTACCCATTTTGTGGGGATTGCGCTGTCCGCGCCCTTTTTCAGAAAGCACACGCCGCCGGTGGGGAGCGTCTATAAATTTGCGAGCATTTTCGGCAATATGGGCTATATGTGTTTGCCCCTTGCGGAAAAGGTCGTGGGGACGCAGGGCGTGTTTCTATGTTCCTCAGCGGTGGTTTCTTATAACATCATGGCGTTCACTTACGGCGTGCGCGTGATGTCCGGTACCGATGAAAACGGGAAAAAAGCGCCGTTCCATATCAAATCCATTCTCCTGAACCCCGGTGTGATCGCCGTGCTGATCGGTTTGCCGCTGTATATTTTTTCCGTACGGCTGCCCGGTCCGCTGGCGGACGCCATTGGGTATGTGGCTAGCCTGAATTCCCCCTTGGCGATGATCATTCTCGGTACCTATATCGCAAATTCGGATTTCAAGAAGCTGTTCACCCAAAAGGAGCATTATCTGATCGTGCTGCTCAAGCAGATCTGCATGCCGTTAATTATGATTACCGCATACAGATTTTTAGGGCTGTCCGGCGCGGTGCTGACCGCGTGCGGCATCTCCGCTTCAGCGCCGACGGCTGCCAATACGGTGATGTTCGCCGCGAAATACGATAAAGATACCGCCGCCGCGTCGCAGGTTGTCGCGTTCGGAACGCTCATGGCGGTGCTGACTATGCCCTTTATGATCGCGTATACAAAGATATGAGTTATAATTTCGACGATATTTTCGGCGCGCTGCCCTACGGCTTTTGCCCGTTCTCCCTTGTGAAAGCGCGGTTGATCCCCTGCCGCGCCATGGCGCGCCTGCCGGAAAACGCGCAAACCGTGATCGTTGTGCTGTTTCCGTATTATTTAGGGGAAGACTATTATCGGGATTCCAACGTGTCCATGTATGCCGTACCGGCGGATTATCACATCATTGCCGGCGGGCTGCTGCAAGCAGCAGCGGAACAGTTGAAAGCTCGTTATCCCGCGTATGCCTTTGTGCCGTTCTGCGACAATTCCCCCATTCCGGAGGTACCTACGGCGTCCTGCGCCGGCTTGGGCGACAAAGGTGTCAACGGCTTGCTGATCAACCATACCTACGGTTCTTTCTGTTTTATCGGGGAGATCGTGACGGATCTGTCGATTCCCTGCCAGGCGCGTATGCCGTCCCCCTGTCTGCAATGCGGCAAATGCGGCAACGCCTGTCCTGCGGGGGTGCTGGGCGGCGATGGGTTTAATAAAGGAAAATGCCTTTCCCATATCAGCCAACAAAAAAAAGATTTGAGCGCAGAGGAACGCGAAATGCTGACGTCTGCGGGCTGCGCCTGGGGCTGTGACATCTGTCAGAAGGTCTGCCCGATGAACCGAAATATACAGCCGTCCCCCATACGGGCGTTTTACGAGACGGCAAAACCCCGTTTCATCGCGGGGGATTCCGTGGAGGGGCGTGCCTTTGCATGGCGGGGAGAAAAGGTCATCAACCGAAATATCGGATTGCTTGACGCATCGAAAGGAAACAAATTATGATGCTTGTTTTTACGATTCGTAATTGTAAATACAGAACTGTTGCGCCTGCCGCCGGGCAGCCTGACGGAGCATAACCATGGCGGTCAAAAAATTGCTCCCCGAAGCCGCGTCTGCGGTGCTGGACAGAATCTCCGCCTCCGGCAGATTCCCGCACTGTATCCTGCTGACCGGCGGTTCGGACAATGCGCGGCGGTACGCCGCAACCCACATTGCGGCGATGATCGAATGCACCTCGTCGCCCAAGCCCTGCGGAAAATGCCGGGACTGCGGCAAGGTGCTCGGCGGGGTACACCCCGACGTCAGTGTGATTGAGAGCAGCGGAAAATCCGCTACCGTCCGTTTGGACGATCTCAGAATCATAAAGGAAACCGCAGAGCGACTGCCCAACGAGGGCATCGCGCGGGTCTATATCATTCCGCAGGCCGGCAGAATCCGTCCCGAGGGGCAGAACGCGCTGTTAAAGCTCATTGAGGAGCCGCCGACGCATGTGTACATGATCCTTGCCGCCGAGGTGCGCGCCACGCTGCTGCCCACGGTCTTATCCCGGCTGTATGAGATCAATCTGGGCGCGGAGGCGGCGCAGACGCTGTCCTCAAAAACGGAAAAAAAGCTGGAGGACGTTTGTACCCGGGCGGTTGCCGCATTGACGGCAAAGGACGAATTTGCTTTGGCGGCGGCGATCGCGCCGCTGGCGAAGGACAGAAACAATATTACCCGGTGCGCCGAAAAGCTGCGGCTCGTTTTGCGGGACGCCATGACCGGCGCGGAGGGACTTTCGGGCATGCCCGACGCGGCGGCAACGCTGGCGGGAACATATTCCGTTCCTCGGCTGTTGCAAATGCGCGCCGCGCTGGAGACCGTCATACAGGCGGCGGCGAGGAACGGCAACGCGAATTTGCTGCTGTATTTATTTTCCTCCGGCATGTTTGCGGAATGAAAAATTTAACAGATTTTATCTTGAATAGATTCGGAAGGGAACTTATAAATGGCTGAAGTTGTTGGCGTCAGATTTCGTGAGGTTGGTAAAATTTATTATTTCGATCCCACGGGAATTGATTTTGTGAAAAATGATAAAGTAATAGTGGAGACTGCGCGCGGCGTGGAATGCGGCGAGATCGCCATGGCGAATACCGATATTCCCGAGGAGGAGATCGTGCAGCCGCTGAAACCGATCATTCGTAAGGCGAACGACGCGGATTTTGAAACGCTGCGGCAGAATGCGGAAAAAGAAAAGCGCGCCTTTGACATTGCGTTGAAAAAGATTGCGGAGCATAAGCTGAATATGAAGCTTGTGAACGTGGAGTATACGTTTGATAACAGTAAAATCCTGTTCTTCTATACAGCGCCCACCCGCGTGGATTTTCGTGAGCTGGTCAAGGATTTGGCGGGCGTGTTTCGCGTGCGCATCGAGCTTCGGCAGATCGGTGTGCGGGACGAATGTAAAAAGCTGGGCGGTATCAGCATTTGCGGCAGACCGTTCTGCTGCGGGCAGTTTTTGAATGATTTTCAGCCCGTTTCCATTAAAATGGCAAAGGAGCAGGGGCTTTCCCTGAACCCGACCAAAATCAGCGGCGCCTGCGGCAGATTGATGTGCTGCCTGAAATATGAGCAGAACGCCTATGAGCATTTGTTGAAAATCACGCCCAATGTGGGCTCCGTGGTCAAAACGCCGGAGGGCAGAGGCCGCGTGACAGATGTAAACTTATTGACAGGGAATTTAAAAATCCATTTGGACGGCAATAACGACGGCGCCGACGTTTCTTATAACAGAAAGGAGATCAAGGTGATCCGCGGCGCGCAGCCCGCCGGAGACGATCGGGGAGAGCATACGGAGGAGCAGGCATAGTTTTCGCGCGGGAACAATATAACTGTTTTGAATGAAATTTCGGAGGGGTGTTGGAATGAAAAAATTATGGTACAGGTCGGTTGCGGTGCTGCTGGTACTGCTGCTGTGCAGCCTGATGCCGGCGGCATTGGCTGCCGAGGACGGCATGTATGAATACGAGGTGCGGGACGGCAATGCCGTGATTGTTCGCTACCTTGGCTCCGGCAATCCGACGGTGACGCTGCCGGTATCCTTGGGCGGGTATCCCGTGACCGGTATCGAGGAGAACGCTTTCGGAAAATTGGACGGGGAGAATAAGCCCCACAGTGAGATTACCGCGGTGAACATTCCCGCGGGGATCACCTATATCGGCGACCGCGCATTGGCAGGTACCGCATGGTTTGACAGCGCGGCTGCGGGGGATAAAGACGGCTTTGTCATTGTAAACGGTATGCTCATTAATTACGTGGGCAATAAAAAAAACGTGACCGTGCCCAATACCGTGAAAATCGTCAATTACGGAGCGTTTGAGAAAAATGAGATCGTCAATGTAACGCTGCCCGCTTCGGTGACGGAGATTCGGGATTACGCCTTTTATAAATGCACCGCGCTGGAGACGATCGCCATCAACGGCGAAATTACTTCCATCGGTAAGAGCGCCTTTAATGATTGCGGCAAGCTGACGGAACTGCACGGCGACAGCATTTCCGTGCTGCCGGATTCGCTGGAAACCATCGGAGACAACGCGTTTTATAACTGCGTGTCGCTGTCGGGGACCGTGGATCTGGGGCAGGGGCTGATCGCCATCGGCGCCAACGCGTTTGCCAACTGCGCGTCGTTGGACGGGATTCGCGTACCGGATACGCTGGAAATGGTCGGCGCTTATGCGCTGGGCTTTTCTTTGGTCAGGAAGGACAACGCGTATACGCCCGCGCAGAAAGCGGATTTTGTTATTTATGTTTCCCATGAGGAAAATGAAGATGCGGCTGCGGAGCAGGAAATTTTAAAAACCTACTCCAAAACCTCCAAGCGTATCTATAATTATGCTCGCAATCCCGACGGTAACGGTTATTTTGCCGCGTTCCGTTTGGTGTGGGACCGATTGGCATATCCCTTTAAAATGGGCGATGTGAACAACGACGGAAAGGTGAACTCCACCGACGCCCGCGTCGCGCTGCGGCACAGCGCTCATTTGGAGATGATTGAGCACGAGGACGATCTGCGCGCCGGCGATGTGAACGGCGACAGCAGAGTCAACTCTCAGGACGCAAGACTGCTGCTGCGTGCGGCGGCGGGCTTGGAGAAGCTTCCGGACTGACAGACGGAAGTGCAGCGCATATCCCCAACACTGAACGTGTTACTATAACCTACCGAAAAGCAGGTGATCTCATTGTCAGTGACTGAAAACTTATGTCTCGGCTGTATGCGCGACATCGGCGGCGCGGGGACGTGTCCCCACTGCGGCTGGCATCGCGGAGAGGTGCAGCGCGCGCCGTATCTTCCGCAGGGTGTGGACGTCGGCGGCAGATATGTAATCGGAAGAAAGGTATCCGCCGGCGGCGACGGCACGACCTATATTGCGTATGATCTGGACGCGGACCGACCGGTCTATGTGCGGGAATTTTTTGCCGACGCGATCATGTCCCGCGAGGATTTTCAGACGGATATTCATGTGTTAAGCGGTTGTGAAACGGTGTTTGGTGACTGCCGCGCCGAATTTTTGAAATTATGGGATAAGCTGATTAAGCTGCGGGGACTGTCGTCCTTGCTGCCCACGCGGGAGGTGGTCAGCGATTACGGAACACTGTATGCCGTGCTGGAATATCACGACTGTATGACGCTGGACGAATACCTGTATGCTTTGCCCGACCGGCGTATGTCATGGGATATGCTGCGGCCGGTGCTGCTGCCGTTGCTGTCCACCGTGGAGACCTTACATACCGCAGGTGTGATCCACGGCGGCATCTCGCCGGAAACGGTGCTGGTGGCGCCGGACGGACGGTTTTACATCGGCGGCTTTTGTATCTTGCAGGCGCGCTGCGCCGTCGCGGATCTGAATGCCATGCTGTATGACGGGTATGCTGCGCTGGAGCAATATGGTATGCGTCAGCGTCCGGGGACATGGACAGACGTTTACGCGCTGGCGTCGGTGATTTACCGTTGCCTGACGGGACAGGACCCCATTGCCGCGTCCCAGCGGGCGATCCGGGACGACATGGTGATTGCGGGCGACGTGGCGGAAACACTGCCGCGCCATGTGATCGACGCGGTGATTGACGCGTTTCAGACCAAGCCGGAAAACCGCAGCGCGGACGTGCAGGAACTGCGGGCGGGACTTTTAGGGCAGCCGTTCCGCAAAAAAGTTTACCCTCTCAGCCATTATAATTACAGTGAGATCAGTTATGTGAATCAGGATCGTAAACCCTACGTTTCCAATACGGAATATTTCCGCACCGGCGGCGTACCCGCGCCAGACCGGCGGGGGCAGCAGGCGGCGGAGGCAGCAAAGCGGGCTGCCGCGCCTGCACCGCAGGAGAGCGGTATTGACGGTAAAAAAGGGATGATTGCCTTTCTCGCCGTGTTGGCGGTGATCGCTTTGGGTGTGGGCATATATTTTATTTTCTTTTCCGGCGGTTCCGGGCGAAACAGTGCTGTGCAGACCACGGCGCAACAGACCGAAGCGGTCAACCGTGTGCCCGATCTTGTGGGCAGGACGGAGGTTTCGGTCAAGTCCGATCCGGCGTTGCGTTCGCAGTTTAACCTTGTATACGTAGCGGATTATTCCGTCGCGGCGGAGCAGGGCTATGTGTTTGCCCAAAGTCTTGCCGCGGGGACGCAGGCGTCTGCCGGCGCGGAGCTGATCGTCTACGTCAGCCTTGGGCCGAAGATCATTAATATCCCCGATGTTGTGGGAATTGACGGCAGTCAGGCAAAGGCGCAGCTGGAAGCGCTGGGCTTCGTGGTGCAGATCAGCGAAAAGGCGAATGACGGCGCCGGGACACAGGGGATCGTGGCGTCGGTCACCCCGGAGATCGGTACGGCGCTGAAACAGGGGGATACGGTGTATCTGAATGTATGGGGCGCGCCTCCCGCGACGACGGTTGCGGAATCTGTGCATTATTATACGTCTCCCGACGCAACCGTGTCAGAAGGCGGCGCCGGATTTCTCGGCGGCAATATGCTCCCCGATCTTCTCAGCGGATTGTTCGGATAAAATAAAAGAACCGTTGCACGCGGTATACAGTAATAGCGCCGGTTTGTGTGCGCCCGGCGCCAATCTGAGCGCAAGGCACAAGAGAAGATAATATGACGGTACAAGCAGTTGAAATGCTTGTACCGTCTTCGCGTTTTTGCGCTGTTTGGTTGTTCCGTTATGTTATAAGATTCCTTTTTCCGTCAACGGCACGCAAAAGACATGCCGACCGCTGTTTGTCAGTGCTTTAACGCAATCACGCGCCTTGCCCGGATCGGCAAACAGCCCGTATACTACGGAACCACTGCCGGTCATCTGGGTAAATTCACAACCGCAGGCGCGCATGACCGCCTTGATTTCCGCCCTGCCGGGCACTTCCACCGCCTGCTCAAAGACATTGGCAGCCAGCGAAAAGAACTGTTCCATATCTCCGCGCATATAGGCATTGACAGCCGCCTCTTTTGCTGGGTGGCGCACGTTTTGCAGCGCGTCAAAAGCGTCGTACGCCGCCTTTGTGGAAACGCTGCATTTCGGCTTTACAAAAACAACGTCATAGCCCGTCAACGGCGGCATCGGCGCCATCAACTCCCCGATGTTCATGCACAGTTGCGTGCCGCCAAGAATGCAAAACGGCACGTCCGCCCCCACCTTAGCGCCGATTCGGCAGAGCTGCCGCGCGGACAGACCGGTACGGTACAATTCATTCAGCGCGCAGAGTACTGCCGCGGCGTCGGCGCTGCCGCCTGCCATACCTGCGCCGCCGGGAATGGATTTCTCAATATGAATATTGGCGCGAACCTCGATACCGGTATATGCGCCGAAACGCAGCGCCGCCTGATAAGCGGTGTTGCGCGCGTCACATGGGATCGCCGGGAATATACCGTCAACCTGTTGCAGCGACTTTTCAATATCGCAGGTCAGTGAGAGCCCCTGCGGTGCTGTTTCGACCGTGACCGTGTCGTAAATGCCCACCGACTGCATCACGGTATAGATCCCGTGATAACCGTCGGCAAAGGTGCCCGTCAGATCCAGTAAAAGATTGATTTTTCCAGCCGCGCGTTTTGTTATGGACATATAGAAAACCTCCGAGGTGAAGTGTAAATTCTGATTTTATCGTAGGAAGAACGTCACGTGATCCTGTAGGGACGCCCAGTGTGTCAAGAGAAACATGGTAAACACCAGTGTAAGGACATGGTATATATATTACAACCTAGAGATATGACTTTCGATAAGCTGGCCGGAGAGGGCGTCAAACTCGGCGATTTTGAAATTGCGAAAGCAGGCAATGAAAGAATCCCCATGGGGATTCGGGCGAAATTCGATGTATTCGTCTATCATTGTTTCGCTGAGATAAACCTGCCACTT
>JAFVBH010000029.1 GCA_017480115.1 Clostridia bacterium | reverse complement strand
TGGCAAATGTGCCGCCGCGTCCGGCGGACGGGGCAGGCGGTGCATTTGCAGGAAGGGACACAGAGCATTGCGAAGCGCTCCAAGCGAGCAAGGCGACAATGTCCCTGACCGTCTCGCAGTGCGCCGTGCTACCCGTTTCCGTAAATTTGTAGGGATGCCCATTGGGCATCTGTTGGTTTGCGCGTAACCCGGCGGACGGCCGATGTCCGTCCCTACATGCAAAAATCCAACAAAATGCAAGATAATGTATGATATTATAAGCCAGCAAAAATCCAACAAAATAAAAGATAATGTATGATATTACAAAAATCAAACAATAATCATAATAATGTATGATATAAAAACCCGTTTCCGCAAATTCATCTATAAATCCAAATCGCGAAGCGATTTCCGAAATTCCGCATTCCGCACTCCGCATTCCGCATTAAAATGCGCCGGGTTATGCGCAGAATCAACGGATGCCCATTGGGCATCCCTACAAGATGGTGCGCCCAACTTTCTATAAAACCAAATCCGCCGAAATTCCGCATTCCGAATAAAAAAATCTCCGGGCGAACCCGGAGATTTTTTATATCTTATTTTACTTTCTGAAAAGCTTCTTGAACCACTGAATGAGTCTCTGGAAGAACGCGGTCAGCTTTGCAAGCACGCCTGCGGACTCGTACAACTCCTCGGTGGTGGGCGGCGCGGGGCTCTTCTTCAACTGGAACATCTCGTAAAGTCCGGTGAACTCGTTTTTGAAGATACCCTCAACGATCCAAGCCGCCATCTTTACGTACTGGACGGAGGAATCCGCCATTTCAGCAACGATTGCGACGAGGTCGCCGTCGGCAGCTTTCGCCTTCAGATAGCCTGCCCATGCTTCGGTCACAGCGTCGCCGCCGAAGAATACCCAAAACGCCAGACCCATCGCGGAGTCGGGGTATCTGCGATCCATCTCGCGCAGCGCGGTCAGAATACCGACCAGTACGCCGTAGACATTATCATCAAGATCAAACAGGTTGCGGGCGATCTGCGCGTAAACCGTGGTGTTGTCGGAAAGCAGCAGCTCGTGCATGAACCATCTGACAACGACGGTAATCATTTCGCCTCTGTCGATATTGGTAGCGGAAACTCTGTACGCTTCCTTACCGTTTGCGGAGGTAAACTGCTCCGGTGCGCCGAACTGCAGCGCGTCGAACAGCGCTCTTGCGGTAAAGTCAAAGTTGAAGTCATGACCGGTCACATCGGCGAGCTTGCTGAAGATCAGCACGAAGATCGCGTTGATCGGGTCGTTCTTCAAAGCCTTGAGGTCGATCGTCTGCAGCGCCTCCACGCTATTCAGCAGGGTGTTCACGTTCAGATCATACAGCGGTCTGACGGTATCCAGCGCAAGGAATACGGGGTACAGCAGAGAGTCTACCGCGGTGGTCACACCGTCGGAGGCAAGGAAGTAAAGCACGTTGGGAACGGTATCCAGCAGCGCGCCGTAGACGTCTGCGCCGTCGCCAAGGAACTTCTCGATCACGGTAAAGAGCGGGGTGATAAGATTTTCAGCGATCTTATCGGGATTTGCAAGGAACTCGGCGGACGTTACAACGCCCTCAGCGCCAAGGGACTCCAGCAGCGGGACGATACCGTCGGAATAGCCGTCGTGACCCTGCAGGGTGATGACCTTCGTTTCGCCGCTGTTGACGGAGATGGTAATATCCTGATCCGCCAATACAAAGGCGAGAACGCTGTTGAGCGGGGTCAGAATCCGGATCAGATCCGCTTTCAGACCGTCAAAATCGCCGGTTTCAAACGTAAAGTACAGGTTATCCAGAAGCGCGTCGATGTCAACGCCGATCTGACGATTTACGATATCCTTCACGTCAACGCCGGGCAGCTTCTCCGCCACGGTGGCAAGCAGGTTGTCGAGCGTTTCGGTCAGCTTCGGCTTTACGGAATCGATCAGACCGTTCAGCATGTCAGCCTTCATATATTTCTTTTTCAGAATATCGATCAGCTGCTCCAGCGATTCGACCTTTACCTTTTCGCCGTTTTCGTCCTCAAGCTGCACGCCGGTGATGACCAGCACGTTATCAACGAAATCATCAAAGTTATCAAGGATATAATCGACCTTGTACTTGGTCCAGTAGGCGGTATAGCCTGCCAGTACGAGCGTGTCCTCGGCAGCAGGTTCGTCCGTCTCGGGCTCCTCTGCGGGTTCAGGCTGGTACCAATTCATGCCGTCCGGCTCGGTATACAGCGCGTCAACGTCATACTTATCGGGGTTCTGCGGGAATACCAGCTCGGTGATCGCGGCGATCGCGCTGTCGGGATCCTTCCCGATACCGGCGATGATCTCCAGAATATTCTCGGGCAGGGTGACCGGCTCGATTTCCGGCAGCGGATCCGCATACGCGTCGAACTTCATCTTTGCAAGCGTATCGAGAATGCTCTCGATGCTGCCGGGCGTATTCAGCACTTCAAATACGTACTGCAGGATCGCCTGCAAAACGTCCGCCTTGTTCGCCACGACATATGCCGCCTGACCGGACGCGCCGACATTGTACTGCCGTTTGGTACGCTTGGAGGAGTGCCATGTCAGCTCGCCCATGGACGCCAGGGCGGCGCCGTCGATATGGGGCAGAACCAAATTGATTTCGGTATCCTTGAGCTCCTTCAGGTGCTTGGACTTGGTCAGATACGCGGAGATCAGCTTGACCAGACCGTCCAGGCTGGTGAGATTTTCATAGACCGGAATGCCGAGTATATTGTCCAGATTCAGCATATCGCCGAGATTAATCGGAATAGAATCATCTGCAATTGTAAAAATAACTTTAACAGTATAACTCAACTTGGTTTCCAAATAACTGAGCAGCGGTACGATGGTCTGCGCGGTGACCGCATAGGACAGCGTGGGCAGCATGCCCAGCAGGGTATCCACGGGCTTCGCCTTCAGTTTATCGACCAGCGTGGCGATCGGATTTACAAGACCGTTGACAATGATGTTTCTGGTCGCCGTTTTAGTATTGGAGTTTACAAAGTTCCTGCCGTTGGGAATCGCGCTCGGGTCGATCCCCAGCCCCTCGAGAATGGGCGCGATGGCGTTATTATAGCCGTCATTGGGCGAAAAATTGATTTTCAGCGCACCCAAAACATAAGAGAGTTGGCTGGGCGCTTTATTGGAAAGCAACAGCTGCAGCAGCACGCCGATGCCGGCGAACGCCTCGGTAGCGGCGTCGATAAAGGATTCCTTATCGGTAATGCCCCACTCGAGATCCAGCGTTTTCTGCGGTTCCCCGGTCACGGGATCCAGCCTCTGCTTACCGGTTTTCTCATCAATCACGGGTTTATACAGGTTGTCGTTCGTTGTCCACGGGTTGACCTTATCCGTACCGTCTTTGTTAACGGAGACGCTGTCCATATCCCCGCTGATCGAGTTCAGCTTTGTATAAACCTGCTGATACTTCGTATTGCTGCCAAGAACGTTCTTTGCAATTGCCTGGGGCGTCATATATACCTTTAGATCGCCCACAGCTTTCTGCAGCGTTATACCCGTAAGGCTGCTGGCAGCTGCAATAGCACCGCTGATATTCTCATCCCATGCTTTTCTGAGTTCACGGGCAAGCATCGGATAGACCATACCGATCAGGCTGTTGAGGAAGGAATCGTTAAACACGACGCTCTTCAACACATTGTCGATCGTGTCGCTGAAGGTCTCCCCGATCAGGGATTCCTTAACGACGTTGCCGTCCTCGTCCGTCTCGGCGGGCAGCAGCGCGCGCAGCAGGTTGAGTACTTCGGGGGACTTGATCGCTTCGTCCAGCAGGGCGATCAGATCGTTCAGCTTCGCGTCGTTGACGGTATAATCCTGATCTCTGACGACGTCATCGTCCGTGACATTGCGGACAATATCCGCAACCGTCGTGGTCTCAAAGCGGTCCAGACCCTTGTTGATAAAGAACGCGTCGTAATCCGTGAAGATGATCTGGCTGAGCCATTCATAGTCCGTCTTGACCTGCGGGTCAAGCGCGTTATAGTTATTGGTTCCGTCAAGCAGGAAGTCGATAATATCCTTCTCCATGAAGCCGATGGCGGACTTCAGCTTGCCGTAGGTATCCAGCGAAGCAAAGGTGACCTTGTCGCCGTATTTCTCATGAATGATGGTATAAAGCTCTTTCGCGGTGGCGACTTCCGCAGTCACGCGCGCGTCCAGCACAACGTATCTCGAATAGAGATAGTTCTGCATTTCGGTATCAAGCTCGTTAAAGATCTTGTTTGCAAATTCCTCGCCGTACTTGCTCTTAAGGTCGGCGATGAAGGTATTCAGATTGGCATACCAGGTATCCTCGGACTTTACAGCCTCCAAAAGCTCTGCGGAGCTGTCGTCGACGGCAACCGTGGGCTTTACGTCGTTCAAAAATTCCGCATATTTCGCCTGAAACGCCGCCACGTCGTTGCTGATCGAAACCAGCGTGTTGACATGCGCGACCGCCGCGTCGATCGCCGCGGTGACGTCCGCTCTGCTCTTCCCATCGAATACGGTGAGGATCGCGGCGTCCGTATACTGGCTGTCATTGATTTCGCCGCGCAGGCTGTTCAGCTTCGTGATCAGCGCCGCAAGCTCCACCGCTGCGGGATCGCCGTCCGTCACGTCGTCGTTGGTAATGCCGTTTGCTTCGGCAACAGCGGCGTCAATTCTTTCTTTCAGGTCGACCAGCTTCAGCGCCGCCGCCTTTGCGTAAATATCCGCCATGGTATCCGTGATCTTCGCTGCGGTCACGGTGACGCCGGTCTCGCTCAGCACGCGGGCGTCGACATAGGCCTTGACCTGCTCGGAAGCGCTCGCCGCGGCATACGCCGTATTGGCGACGTTAAATCTCTCATACAGATCGACCAGCGCGTCATATTTGTATGCGGAATAATCCTCATTTAAAAGCGCGGCGGCTTTGGAGACAACCGTGTAATACGACGCGGTGTCCAGCGCGTCCGCAATATTGCCGAGCAGCGCAGCCAGATCAACGTCGGGGAAGAAATGCGCGAATACGCCCGCGCCCAATTCGTCAACCGCCGCCTTGCCGGCAGTCAGCTCATCGACCGCCGCGTTCAGCACTGCGCTGTCAACGCCGACAAGCTGGTCAAAGTCATAATTCGCAAGATATGCATAGTTCTTCCACGTCGCGTCAAAGGCGCGGATCGCGGAAATATCGACCGCCGCGTCAACCGGAGCTGTCGGCGGGCGGAAAATATAGACATAGTAATCACCAACAGTTTTTGCCGATCTACTGGTAACCGTCCAGGTTTTGCCGCCGTCAACCTTATTATTCGCGGGCAGCGCGTCTATATTTTCATAGGCGAAAAGGTCCGCCCCGCCGCCGATGGTAACCTTAAATTCCGGGATCGGATCAAGCAAAGTTTTCTTTGGCGCCAGATATGTCGTCGTTAATCCCTCGGTGGTCCTAACAATGGAGGAATAATTGAATAAAAGCCTAAGCGCATCATTGTCCGGCATACCGCAGGCAAAGGCGTTCAGCACGGAATGCACCTTGTAGTTATTAAAATCTGCCGTAGACATTTTACCGTAAGTCGCATTTGTCATACGAGCAAAAAGGGTCAATGTCGCCGACGATTTTGTGCTAGCATTTGCACCGTCAAAAATACTGCCGTAGCATGCGGATTGGGCTGCTTTATCAGCTGTGCCGCGGATCTTCGTTAAAAGCGCCCAATACGCCTCAAACGCCGTTGTAATTTTGCCGGTAGGGTCGTTAACGGTCATGGTGTACGCCGTAATCTTCCCGGCGTCATTGACCTCTGTGCCGAGCTTGTAATCTGCGTCGGCAACTTCGCGGTTCTTCAGCGCAGCGACAAGCGGCGCCCATGTGTCAGCCTTGGCATCGTTCCATGCCGCAGAAGCCGCAAAGCCGGCGCTGAATGCCGAACACAGCATCAACACCGCCAGAAAGACACTTAGAAATTTCTTTGTGTGTTTCATGAAATTACTCCTTTCTTTGTCCATAGCGGTATATACTTTTTTAATCAAACTACATACTGCTTTATGTTCGATTTATTATATAATAAATACAACACATTGTCAATATCTATGCGATTTTTTACCATTTATTAAAATTTACCCCATGTTTTTTATATAAAATTTACAAAATTTGTATATATTTACTTTTATCAAAAACATCGGCATGACCGGGCATTTTATATATCTCATATACTTTAATATGTTTTGATTGGTTTTTCGCTTGTAGGGACGGCCAACTGGAATGCGGAGGGCGGAATGCGGAATTTCGGAAATCGCTGCTCGATTTGGTTTATAAATGAAAATATTGGACTTCGCTTGTAGGGACGGCCACTGGCCGTCCGCCCGTCGGTTTATACGTAAAATCAACGGATGCCCAATGGGCATCCCTACAGATTGGCGGAAACGGGTAGCACGGCGCACTGCGCCGTTTAAATTCTGCAACGACGGGATAAATTTGGGCAGAGGCACATCTTCCCCTCGTTGCGGAATTTTTAAAATGGGGCGCATCTGCGCCCACCGTATGGAAAGCCGGGAAGATTGACATGCTTTCCCCGGTTTTGGAATACGGTTAAGCCCTGCGGGCATTTATTAGAAAATCATACGGCAAAGGGAAAATTGTGCCTTTTTCGTCATTTTTCCCGTTTGCCGCATGATTAAACGGCGCAGTGCGCCGTGCTACCCGTTTCCGTTGGTTTTCTGAATATCAGACAGTATCATAATTATTGTTTGACTTTACAATATCATACATTATTTTATATTCTGTCTGACTTTCGCTTGCGTGTAACCTGAAGGACGGTCGTTCCTACAGGATCGTGTGACGATTTTTCTGCGGCAAATTCCGCATTAAAAAAACCGCCGCCCGGAGGCAGCGGCCGCTGTAGGTTTATGATTAATATTCCACGGCGCCGGTATAGACCAGCCTTGCGGGGCCGCGCTGGCGCACGGTCTGATCGGTGTAGTTGACGATCAGGTCGCCGCCCGTGACCTTGACGGTAATATCCTCGCCCTTGGGGCAATAGCCGTTCATGACCACGACCGCCACGGCGGCGCAGGCGCCGGTGCCGCAGGCGGGCGTTTCGCCGCTGCCGCGCTCGTAGGAACGCATTTTCAGCGTGGTGGCGTTGACGACCTCCACAAACTCGGTATTGACGCGCTCGGGGAAGCACCACGCGTTTTCAAACTTGGGGCCGATCTCCTCTAAATCCAGCGAATCGATCCGGTTCGCGATCACGACGCAGTGGGGATTGCCCATGGAAACGCAGCTGATGCGGTAATCCGTCCAGCCGATCGTGATGGGGTAGTTCAGCACCGTGGGCGTATCCAGCTCCACGGGCACCGCCGCCGCGTTAAAGACCGCCTTGCCCATATCCACCGTCGCGGTGGTGACCTTTTCATTGACGGTATAAACCACGACCTCTTTTACGCCGCTGACCGTCTCGATGGGGATATGGTGGGGGTGCGCTTTGTTCTGCCTGCCGTTATCATAAAGATATTTCGCCACGCAGCGAATGCCGTTGCCCGCCATGCGCCCCTCGGAGCCGTCGGGATTATAGACGCGCATTTTCGCGTCGGCGATCTCGGATTTGCCGATGACGATCAGCCCGTTGGCGCCGATGCCCGTGCTGCGGTCGCACAGCGCAACGCTGAGCGCTTCGGGATAGGTGATCTCGCCGTCGGGATCGTCGATCACGATAAAGTCGTTATGCGTGCCCTCCATCTTCACAAACTCCAGCTTGCGCGGTTCGGTACGCATGTGGTTAATATCGATCAGCTCGGTATTCTCCTGATTATAGCGGCTGGCGATGATGTCCGCCAGGACGTTCGCCGTGTCAAGGCTGGTCAGGCAGGTGATGGACAGCTCCAGCGCCCGCTTGTGCAGCACGCGGTATTCGCCGATGGTGGCGTCATACAGCGCGCCGGTATAGATGATGTAACTGATCTTGCCGCTTTCCAGCAGATCAAAGATTTCGTCGGAATCGTTCATGCTCTTGACTTCCGTCACCTCAAAGCCGAAGGAACGGATCGTCTCGGCGGTGCCGCTGGTGGCATAAAGCGTCATGCCCAGATCGTCAAATTTTTTCACCAGCGGGAACAGCTCCCAATGGTCATGCTCGTCCACGCTGATGAACACGCCCGCGCCGGAACGGTCGTTCGGCACCAGCTTGAAGCCCGCGGAGGTCAAGCCCTTGAACAGCGCTTCGTTGATCGTTCTGCCGATGCCCAGCGCCTCGCCGGTGGATTTCATTTCGGGGCCGAGGATCGAGTTGGCGTCGGTCAGCTTTTCAAAGGAAAATACGGGGACCTTCACCGTGAAATAGGGCGGCACTTTATAAAGCCCCGTGCCGTAGCCCAAATCTTTCAGCTTTTTGCCCGTCATGACCTTGGAGGCAAGCTCCACCATCGGCACGCCCGTCACCTTGCTGATATAGGGCACGGTGCGCGACGCGCGGGGGTTGACCTCGATCACGTACAGCTCCTTCTTATATATAAGGTATTGGATATTGACAAGCCCCTTGGTCTCCATGGAACGGGCGAGCTTTTCGGACGCGTCGATGATCGTGGACAGCATCTTATCGTCCAGATTATACGGCGGGTAAACGGCAATCGAATCGCCGCTGTGCACGCCCGAACGCTCCACATGCTCCATAATGCCGGGGATCAGGGTATCCTCGCCGTCGGAGATGACGTCGACCTCCAGCTCGGTGCCCATCATATATTTATCGATCAGCACGGGATTCTCGATCTTGCCGGAGAGAATGATATTCATATAGTTGACGACGTCCTTGCGCTCGTGGGCAATCACCATGTTCTGCCCGCCGATCACGTAGGACGGGCGCAGCAGCACCGGATAGCCCAGCGTTTCCGCCGCGCGCAGCGCTTCATCCATAGTCAGCACGCCCATACCGCGCGGACGCTTGATGCTGAACCGTTCCAGCAGCGCGTCGAATTTTTCGCGATCCTCCGCCATGTCGATGCTCTTTGCGGAGGTGCCGAAGATGCGGATACCGCTGTCGTCCAGGAATTTCGTCAGCTTGATGGCGGTCTGCCCGCCGAACGCGACGACCACGCCCTCCGGCTGCTCCACGCGGATAATGTCCATCACGTCCTCCGGCGTCAGCGGCTCAAAATACAGCCGGTCGGAGGTGTCGTAGTCGGTGGAAACGGTCTCGGGGTTGTTGTTGACGATAATGACCTCGTAACCCTCCTCCTGCAGCGTCCATACGCAATGCACGGAGGAATAGTCGAACTCGATGCCCTGCCCGATGCGGATCGGGCCCGAGCCGATAACGATAATGCGGGGCTTGGTCTTATCCTTTATAAAGGTACGCGCTTCGCAGTCGTCGTCATAGGTCGCGTAGAAATACGGCGTCTCGGCGTCAAATTCCGCGCCGCAGGTGTCTACCATTTTATACACCGCGTCCCGATGGGGGATCGTCTCGGCGCAGGAAATTTCCTTTAAGGATTTATCGAGATAGCCCAGCTTTTTACCGGCGAGATATTCGCTTTCGGAAAGGCTGCCCTTCCCGGCGATCGACGTTTCGTAATCCGCGAGATTTTTCAGCTTGGCAAGGAACCAGCGGTCGACCCGGGTGATCTCAAAAATTTCGTCCACGGACACGCCGTCTTTCAGCGCCTCAAAGATCGTGAACAGGCGAATATCGTTGATGTCGTGCAGCTTCTCTCGGATCGGACGCGCGTCCGCCGCAGAGGAGCGGTTCAGCGTTTCCAGCGAGATTTCCGCGCCGCGCACCGCCTTCATCACCGCCGCCTCAAAGGAGGGCGCGATGGACATGACCTCGCCGGTGGCTTTCATCTGCGTGCCCAGCGTACGGCTGGAGCCGATGAATTTATCAAAGGGCCACTTGGGCAGCTTGACGACCACGTAGTCGAGCGTCGGCTCAAAGCAGGCGCAGGTCTTGCCGGTGATGTCGTTGCGGATCTCGTCCAGCGTGTAGCCCAGCGCGATCTGCGCCGAGACCTTGGCGATGGGATAGCCCGTCGCCTTACTTGCCAGCGCGGAGGAACGGGACACGCGGGGGTTGACCTCAATGACGGCGTATTCAAAGCTGTCGGGATTCAGCGCGAACTGGCAGTTGCAGCCGCCCACGATGCCGAGAGCGGAGATAATATCCAGCGACGCCTTGCGCAGCATCTGATATTCCTTGTCGGAAAGGGTGACCGCAGGGGCGATGACGATACTGTCGCCGGTATGCACGCCCACGGGGTCGAAGTTCTCCATGCTGCACACGGCGATGACGTTGCCCGCCGCGTCGCGCATAGTCTCGAACTCGATCTCTTTCCAGCCGAAGATATATTTCTCAACGAGAATTTCATTAATCGGGGACATGTCCAGCCCGGTACGGGCGATGACACGCAGCTCGTCCGCGTTCTGCGCCACGCCGCCGCCCGCGCCGCCCAGCGTAAACGCGGGACGCACGATGACGGGGTAGCCGATTCTATCCGCAATCGCGACAGAATCCTCAATTGTGTTGGAGATTTCAGAGGGAATGGTGGGCTGCCCGATCTCGTCCATGGTGTCCTTGAAGAGCTTTCTGTCCTCCGCCTTGTCGATGGCGACGGCGTCCGTGCCCAGCAGGCGGCAGTGCATTTTTTCAAGGAAGCCCTCCTTGGAGAGCTGCATGGCGATGGTCAGACCGGTCTGCCCGCCCAGCCCCGCCAATAAGCTGTCGGGGCGTTCCTTGATGATAATACGTTTGACCGTTTCGGCGGTCAGCGGCTCGAGGTAAATTTCGTCCGCCAGCGCCTTGTCCGTCATGATGGTGGCGGGGTTGGAGTTGACAAGCACCACGTTCAAGCCCGCTTTTTTCAGCACACGGCACGCCTGCGCGCCCGCGTAGTCAAATTCGGCGGCCTGCCCGATCACGATGGGACCGGAGCCGATCACCAATACTTTTTTGATGGAGGGATCCTTAGGCATTGTGCGCACCTCCCATGTTCGCTATAAATCTGTCAAAGAGAAATTCCGTATCCTTGGGGCCGGAGCATGCCTCCGGGTGGAACTGCACCGTAAAGGCGCCCAATTCCGGATAGTCCATGCCCTCGCAGGTGCCGTCGTTGGCGTTGATAAAGCTCTCCCGCCCGATCTTCACACTGTCGGCAACCAGCGCGTAGCCGTGGTTTTGGCTGGTGATATAGGTGCGCGCGCCGTGTACCTCTTTTACCGGCTGATTCACGCCGCGGTGCCCGTATTTCAGCTTGATCGTTTTCCCGCCGGCGGCAAGCCCCAGCAGCTGATGCCCCAGGCAGATGCCGAAAATCGGCTTTTTGCCCAGCAGCTGCTTCAGCTGCGCGATCTCATAGACGTTCTCCGCCGGGTCGCCGGGGCCGTTGGAAAGCATGATCCCGTCGGGATCGGTGGCTAAAATTTCCGCCGCCGACGCGCTTGACGGCATGACCGTGACCGCGCAGCCCCGCTGCCGCAGCTCCCGGACGATATTCTTTTTCGCGCCGTAATCGATGAGCGTGACGTTGAATTTTTTCTCACCCTCGGCGGGCAGCACGATTTTTTCGCTTGCCGTCACGCTCTTGACCGCGTTTTTAATCACGTACGCGCCCACGTCGGCAAGATCGTCGGGAATCGCGTCGGTAATGACCGCGTTCATCACGCCCGCCTCGCGAATATGCTTGGTGACCGCGCGGGTATCGATCCCGTACAGTCCGGGGATCCCCTTATCCTTTAAAAATTTATCCAAATCATAGTCACAGCGGAAATTCGACGGCGCGTCGCATTTCTCGCGCACGACGTAGCCTTTCACCACGCACGCGCCCTCAAAGTCCGCCTCGATGATCCCGTAATTGCCGATCAGCGGGAACGTCTGCATGACGATCTGCCCGTAATAGCTGGGGTCGGTCAGCGTTTCGATATAGCCGCACATACCCGTTGTAAATACCAGCTCGCCCACGGTGTCCGTCTCGGCGCCGAAGCGCGTCCCCTCAAACACGGTACCGTCGCTGAGTACAAGGTAAGCTTTCTTCATGAATTTGTTACCTCCGATGTCTTATACTAATTCGGAATGCGTAATGCGGAATGCGTAATTGAGGAAATCGCTGCGCGATTTGGATTTACAGATTCTGTATGATGATCATGCGAAAAAAGAAAAAAATATTTCAAAAAAACACAAAGATCACGTGTGTTCTGAAAATAATTTCTATCATACAACGACGCATCGCGTCGTTCCGAAATTCCGCACTCCGCATTCCTAATTCCGCATTGGTTAAATTGATGGCTTATGCCATCAATTTAACCATGACCGCTTTCTGCGCGTGCAGGCGGTTCTCCGCCTCTTCAAAGATCTCGTCGGCGTGCGCCTCAAAAACCTTGGCGGTGATCTCTTCCTCCCGGTGCGCGGGCAGGCAGTGCAGCACCATCACGTCGGGCTTTGCCGCCGCGCAGACCGCGTCGTTGATCTGGTAGCCCTTGAATATCTTCTTGCGCTCCTCCGCTTCGCTCTCCTGCCCCATGGACGCCCAAACGTCCGTATACAGCACGTCCGCGTCGGCAGCCGCAGCGAGAAGATCCTCCGTACAGGTGAAATCGCCGGTATCCGCCGCCCACTTCATCAGCTCCGCGTCGGGGGTATAGCCCTTGGGACAGGCGACCGCGACTTTCATACCGGTGATGACGCCGCCGGCGATCAGCGAGTTCGCCATATTATTGCCGTCGCCGATGTAGCACAGCTTCAGCCCCTCCAGCGTCCCCTTCTTTTCACGGATCGTTTGCAGATCGGCAAGTACCTGACAGGGGTGGCAATAGTCGGTCAGACCGTTGATGATGGGAATGCTGCCGTATTCCGCCAGCGCCTCGACCTCCTCCTGATCGAAGGTACGGATCATGATGCCGTCAAGGTATCTGGACAGCACGCGCGCGGTATCCTGCACCGGCTCGCCCCTGCCGATTTGCAGATCCTGCGAGCTTAAAAAAAGAGCCTCGCCTCCGAGATCATACATACCGACCTCAAAGCTGACTCTTGTTCGGGTGGAAGATTTTCTGAATATCATTCCCAATGTTTTGCCCTTGAGGATCGGGTGGGGAATGCCGTTTTTCTTTTCCTGCTTGAGCTGATCGGCGGTATCGAGAATATCAATAATTTCATCTCTGCTGAGATCCGCCAGTTTTAACAGATGTTTCATATATATACCTCTTTTCCGTAGCAGTGATATATTTTAAATATACTACTATATTTACCGGCGTTTGTCAAGAGTAAAACGGGAAATATGCCGTATAAAAATTCAGTTTTTCCGTATAAAACTCGAAAATTATGCATAAAAATACCCGCCGAAGTGATTCGACGGGAAGCTCTGTTCATTTCGCCGTGTGCCGCGCGTCGTTCATGGACAGCAGATACAGGCAGTATTGATTCATGCTGATCCCCTCGGACTTTGAATGCTCCGCCAGGGACTTGTGCAAGCTTTTGGGGATGCGCAGCTTAAACTGCCCGGAATAGTCCGCCGCCGTGTCCGGCTCGGGGATCGGCAAGCCGTCCGAAAGCGCGGCGGAAAGCCACGCTTCCTTTGCGTCCAAGGCGTTGGCAACGGCGGACTCCGCCGTTTCGCCGACCGTCACGCAGCCGGGCAATTCGGGATAAGAAGCCGCATACCCGCCCTCGTCGGGGTCGGGGATCAGCTCCAGCCGGTACGGTAAAGACAGGTAATATTCAATCGTTTTCATCGTTCTTCTCCTCGCTTTCGATCAGCTCTTTTACCATGCGAACATAGACCTTTTTGATCGGCTCGTGCTTCGGGATCGTGATAGGATAGCCGCCCGCTTTTCGGAACGTGTAATGACTGCTGCCGCCGCGCGGCGCATCCATGCGGTAGCCGTAGCTTTCCAGCACCTTGCGCAGCTCGTCAAAACGCAGGTCGTTTGACAGCGACAGGATTTTCGCAAGCAGTTTATCCCATTTTGACATCTTTATACCTCTTTTCTTATTACAATACCATTATACATGGTGTCACATATGGTGTCAATATATGAAGGCGGAAAATTTCCCGCCGAAGTGATTCGACGGGAGATTCCGTTCATTTTCGCCGTCAACGGGAATTATTTTTTTTATGCTGGGATGGCTATCTTTTTGTCCGGTTTGGGGTCCAGCTTCGCCGCGATCCGCAGCAGCTTGCGGGCGTCGGTGGAATTGATTTTACCGTTGCCGTCCAGATCGGAAAGCAGGGACTCGATCTCGTTCAGCGTTTCCAGCTTCGCGGCCACGCGCAGAACTCTGCGGGCGTCGGTGGAGTTGACCTTGCCGTCCATATTCACGTCGCCCAGCGTAACAGTCATTTGCGGCGGTTCCGTTGTTGCGACGGAGGGGGCTGCCGAAGTCTGCGCTGCGGCTATCGGGACGGCCGTTGTTTGTGTCGCGGCTGTTTGCGAGACTGTGAAGGGGGCTTCCGTAGGGAAAGGCTTTGTCGTTTGCAACGCGGAAACAGGCGCTGCCGTTGTTTGAGGAACTGTGGCCCGGATTGATGTAGTTGAGGCTAACATAGTTTGGGGAACTGTCATCGGAATTGACGTCGTTTGTGCTGCTGTTGCCGGAACTGGCGCTGTCGTTGCGACAGTAGCGGGCAGCGTAGTCGGCAGAACGGGAACCGGCGGAATTGTGCTGGATTCTTGTGTAACAAAGGATGTCGTCAAGGGGTCTGAAGTCGGAGAAGGAGCGGGAGCCGTAGATGAAACAGCGGGGCTTAAAACTGTAAATTCTGAGTAGATGTTAGGCATGTCACCTCTTTTATATGTACCTGCCTTTAATACAAGCTTATAATTACCCGGCTGCAAGATGCTGAAATCCAACAAATCGTTCAGCTCACTAATATCAAATTCCAGAGATTGCGGTGTTTTGCTTGGAGTTTTGTAAACTGTAGAGTTATCTGATAAATCTATAATTGTCGCATTGACCCACGTTATTTTATACAGACAAGTCATATGCCCTGAAAGGGCGAATCCTTCTCCGGACACAATGTAATTGTCTGGCGCAATGTAATCAGAAACTGAAAAAAGAGCTGGAACCGTAAAAGGACGCCATATGATTTCCATATCATCGATGTCTGCGGCGCCTGCCTGAATCATAAAATAATAATTACCGCTTGGCAATATGGAAAAATCAAGCTGGTCGTTCAAATTGCTTAAATCATATTTTTTTGCTTGCGGCCATTTTCCGGCATTGGTTTGCAGCGTCTCACGATCCGAATTTAAAATAGATGCTTTTACCCAGCGAATCTTATGGGTGCTTAAAATAGTACCTTGTATTTCAAAATCCTCATTGAAGGAAATTGTGCCGGATGGACATACAAGATTTGTAATCATATAGGGTTCATCCGGATTACAGATTTCACAAGTAGGGTCTTTTATCGTGACGGATGTATCGTTATATGATTCCCCGCACTGACATTGATAATACGCGTAATGCGGGTGCTTTTCTTGATAGTATTGAAACTTGAAATCATGATCGTGTTGTTCAAAAGTCACTTTAGACGATGTTATATACCAATATGCAGACACATTTTCAACACGAACTGCATATGCGGATGTCAAGGGAATACGACCAGTCCCGGAGCCGCCATTCGGATCTGCACAATAAAAAATTCCATCGGTATAGTCTGTAAGCAGCACGGCATGCGGTTCACTCGTGTTATGGATTTCAACGCCCTCCGGATGTTCTTTAAGAAGATTGATAAGGACTTGTCGATTAGCACTACCGCCAGGCAATGTCGAATGATTGACACTTATATTTCCCCCAGATGTTGCATATGAAAAACTAAAGAACAAACCAGACCCGGGGTCCCATGCTTTTGAATATATGGAAGATTCTGTAATCGAAGCCCAATCTGAATCCCCGCGTAAAAGCGCATATCTTCGCATCATCATTGCCGCGGAAGCCAAGGTGCAGGTGTAACTGGTCTTTTGCTTTAGAAAAACATTTGAGTCATTGATTTCATCAAACGTTGCAGCATTGACAATAAAAGGAGATGGCCATACTTGTACAACGAGTATGACAGCCACGAACAGTAATGCAAGAAGTTTTTTGATTCCCTTGTGCATAATTTGCCCTCCAAATTATTTTTTCATAGAAAAGGAACTATACTTCCTATATATTAGCAGAATAAATCCTTTTTGTCAACCAAAAAAGGAAGTATGATACCTATATCAAGATTATTGGAGGAAGAATCATGCTGATTCCAGATTTATCCGCAGTCGGGACCGCGCTGTTCGCGCTGCGGCGAAAAGCCGGCATGACGCAGGAGCAGGTCGCCGAGGCGGCGGAGCTGTCGGCTCGGGCTTACGCGGATATTGAGCGCGGAACGGCAAACCCCCGGTTTTTGACGATCGTCAGGATCTGCAATGCGCTTTCCGTCACGCCGGACGCGCTGCTGGCGGAACGAACGAACTGGCCCGATCCTGCGGAGAACCTGTTTGATCGGCTGAAGCGCTGCTCGGCGCAGGAGCGCCAGACAGCTCTGCGACTGGTGAACGTCTATCTGGATTCTTTAAAAAAATAACCTGTATATAAGCATATAAAAACCACTGGGAGTTTACGCTTCCAGTGGCTTTTTCAAGTTCTGTTTATCTGAGGATTATGCACCCATCCGGGCAGGCTTCGGCGCACTTGCCGCAGGCGGTACACTGCGCTCTGTCCACGGACGCGCAGAAGTTCGACACCTTGACCGCGCCGCAGTCGCAGGCCTTCATGCACTTGCCGCAGCCGATACATGCCGTCTTGCACGCCTTTTTCGCAGCGGCGCCCTTGTCGGTATTTTTACACAGGACGACTGCCTTTGCCGTTTCGGCGGGTAAAATCTCGATCACCTGCTTCGGGCAGGCGGCGACGCACTTGCCGCAGGATTTACATTTTGCCGGATCGATGACCGCCACGCCGCGACAGATCGAGATGGCGTCAAAGGGACACGCCTTCATGCAGTCGCCGTAGCCCACGCAGCTATAGGAGCAGCTTTTGGGGCCGCCGTAAAGCTTTGCCGCAGCGGCGCAGCTCATTTCCCCCCGGTACTCCATTTTCAGCTCGGTATTTTCCGTATTGCCCCGGCAAAGAACGACCGCGCAGGTTTTTGCCGCGCTGTCCGCCGAAAGCCCGAGATAATCGGCGAGCTGCCGCGCGACCTCGTCGCCGCCGGCGACGCATTTGGCGCAGTCGGTGATTTTTCCGCCCGCCAGCGCCGCCGCGTAACCGGAACAGCCGGAATAGCCGCAGCCGCCGCAGTTGGCGCCGGGCAGCATCTCGCTTAAATCCTCGGCTTTTTGATCGACGGGGACGGCGAACACCTTGGACGCCACCCCCAGCAGCAGTCCGGCAACAATACCGACGCCGCTCACAAGCAACACGGCAAGTAAAATCGAATGCATTCTGCTCGCCTCCCGTTATATCAGTCCCATGCCCTCAACGATCCCGGTAAATCCCAGGAACGAGAGGGACACCAGCGCCGCCGCGATCAGCGTGATCGGCAGCCCTTGGAGAAACTTGGGAATATCATTGTTTTCGATTCTGCCGCGCACGCCCGCGAACATCACCATCGCAAGCCCGAAGCCCAGCCCTGCGGCAAAGGAGTTCACCAGCGACTGCGGGAAGTTATAGCCGTTATCCACGTTGAGCAGCACCACGCCCAGCACCGCGCAGTTGGTGGTGATCAACGGCAAATAAATGCCCAGCGCGTTATAGAGGGATTTGATGTATTTTTTCATGATCATCTCGATAAACTGCACCAGTGCGGCAATCACGAGGATAAACACGATGGTTTGCAGGTACGCGAGGTCGTTTGTTTCCAACAGCAGATTGATCGGATAGGTCACCGCCGTGGCGATCACCATCACGAAAATGACCGCCGCGCTCATGCCCACTGCGGTATTTAACTTTTTGGAAACGCCGAGAAACGGGCAAATGCCCAAGAATTTAGACAAAATAAAATTTTGCGTCAGCAGCCCCATCAGAAGCAAGGCAAAGTAGAATTTCATGCCGTTTCCTCCTTTGCTTCCTCACAGCTCTCCGGCTGCATGCCGCAGGCGGCCGCCATGGGGCAATGCATGCAGTCGCGCAGCTCCGCTTTCTTTTCGCCCTTACCCTCGGCGATCCGGTTGGTGATGGCGATCAGGATACCGAACGTGAAAAATCCGCCGGAGGGCAGAAGGAACAGCGTCATCGGCTGCAGGGAAATTTTTTCGAGAATCGGGAATTTCGCGAAGAAGTCGACGCCGTCAAACCCGCCCAGCACATGCTCGCCGAATACGGACAGCAGGCTCTGCAGTCCGGTCATAAACGTGCCGCCGCCGATCAGTTCACGGATTATTCCCATGGCGCAGCACGCCGCGGTAAAGCCGACGCCCATGCCCAAGCCGTCCAGCGCGGACGCAAGCACGGAATTTTTACCCGCGAACGCCTCTGCTCTGCCGAGAATGATGCAGTTCACCACAATCAGCGGCAGAAAAATCCCCAGCGATTTATCCAGCGCGGGCACGTACGCCTTGACCACCATCTGCACCAGCGTTACGAACGAGGCGATGACCAGAATATAGGCGGGGATTCTGACCTTGTTGGGGATCACCTTCCGCAGCAGCGAAATCACGATATTCGAGCAAACCAGCACCACCGTGACCGAAAGCCCCATGCCGAAGCCGTTGACCAGCGACGTGGTGACGGCGAGCGTGGCGCAGGTGCCCAGCATCAGCCGCAGCACGGGATTTTGCTTGATAATGCCTTTGGAAAACTCTTTTCCCGGCGATTTTTTTTCAGCCATATTTACCCCTCCCCGTCGATCTGCGCAAAGCACGCCAACGCGTCGTTGACCGCTTTTGTCACCGCGTTTGACGTAATGGTCGCGCCGGTGATCGCCTGAATTTCGGTATCGGACGCAGCGGTTTTCGACGCCGTCAGCCGCCCCGTCTTGCCGAGGAACTGACTGCGGAACGGTTCGTTCTGCGCCTTCATGCCCATGCCGGGCGTTTCATCAATGGATAAAAATTCAATCCCCGTCACCGCGCCGGACGCGTCGATCCCCGTCATGACGGTAATATCGCCGCCGTAGCCGTTGCCGTGTGTCGTGAACACATAGCCGCAGACGTTGCCGTCCGCGCCGTATGCGACGTAATAAAGCGTCCCATCCGCAGCATGCCGCGCCTCTGAAAAGCTGTCGGCAGCCGCCAGCACCGCGCGCATCGCCGCAGCGGTCTCCTCCGTTTCCCGCCGCGCGATCACGGGCTTTGTCATATCGTTTACAAAGCCGAGCAGCAGCGCCGCAACGCCCGCGATCAAAAACAGCACCAGCGTCGGCAGCAGGATCGCTTTTGCGCTGCTCTCCTTTTTAGTTTCCGTCATTTACGCCGCCTCCTTTTTCTCTTTGACAAAGCCGAAGGGCTTGGCAAGGGTCGTTTTTTCGATCAGCGGCGTCAGAATATTCATAATCATGATGGAATAGGACACGCCCTCAGGCAAATTCGAGAACAGGCGGATCACTGCGGTAATCACGCCGCAGCCGATACCGAAGATCAGTTTGCCCAGCCGATTGACCGGGGAGGTGACGTAATCCGTCGCCATAAAGATCGCGCCCAGCAGCAGACCGCCGCTCAGCAGCTCATAGAGCATAAACGTCCAATCTCCCTTACCGGCGATCAGCATAATGACCGCCACCGTGCCGACAAAGGCGCAGGGAATGATAGGGCTGATGACGCGGCGGGCGATCAGGAATACGCCGCCGATCAACAGCGCCAGCGCGCAGACCTCGCCCAGGCTGCCGCCGATATAGCCGAAGAACATATCCGAAAGGGGCGGAATTTCTCCCGCTGTCAGCTGCGCGGCAATATTCCCGCCGCGATCGATCTGCGAAAGCGCGGCAAGCGGCGTCGCCGTCGTAACGACGTCGGCGGCGTTGACGTTTTCCACCCACGCGCGGGGCGCCGCAAACGTGGTCATCGCCTGCGAGAAGGATACCAGCAGAATAATTCTGCCCGTAATGGCGGGGTTGACGAAGTTTTGTCCCAAGCCGCCGAACATCTGCTTTACAACAATGATCGCCGCAGCGGAACCCACCGCCGCCATCCACAGCGGAATGCCGACGGGCAGATTGAACGCCAGCAGCAAGCCCGTCACCACAGCGGAAAGATCGCCCAACGTGGTGGGCTTTCTCATGATTTTTTCGGCGATATATTCGCTCAGCAAACAGGCGCCGATGCAGACGGCGCATACCAACAGCGTGCGGGGGCCGAAGATATGTACCGCCGCGATCAACGCGGGCAGCAGCGCGATCAGCACATCGAGCATGATCCCCGTCACCGTAGCCCCGGATTTGACGTGGGGCGATGAAGTCACTGTCAGTTTTTTCATTTTTTCATGCCCTCCCTTACAATATCCTTTGCCCTGCGCATGCTCTGCACCAGCGGCTTGCCTGCGGGACACACATAAGCGCAGCTGCCGCATTCCATGCAGACCATCGCGCCCAGTTCGTTCAGCTCTGCGGGGTCGGGGTCCTTTTTGAGCTTATCGGCAATGAATACCGGCGCAAGGCTCATGGGGCAGGCGGCGACGCATCTGCCGCAGCGAATGCAGGCGCGCTCCTTTTTGATCTCTTTTTCCTTAGAGGCAAACGCCAGCAGGGCGTTATTCTGCTTGGTCAGCGGCACCTCATCGTCATACAGCGCGAAGCCCATCATGGGGCCGCCGACGATGATCTTATACGGTTCCGCCGCATAGCCGCCGCACGCCGCGACGATCTCTTTCGCAGAGGTGCCGATTGGCACGCGGATATTGGACGGCTGCGCGATCGCGGAGCCGGAGCATGTAATGGTACGGCTGATGAGCGGTCTGCCGCTTTTTAAATATCTGGCGATAAAGGCGACGCTGCCGACGTTCATCACGGCGCAGCCCACGTCGGCGGGCAGCTTCCCGGGCGGCACCTTCCTGCCGGTCACGGTGCGGATCATCGCCTTTTCCGCGCCCTGGGGATACTTGGATTTCAGCGCCATCAGATGGATCCGGTCGCCCCGCTCATTATCGGTGTCGGCAATGGAGGACAAAATCTTGATCGCCTCGGGCTTGTTGTCCTCTACGGCAATGACAACGCGCTTAAAGTCAAAAAATTCAATCAGCGCATGGATCCCGCTGACGATGTCCCAGGAGTTTTCAATGCATTCCCGGTAATCGGTCGTTATGTACGGCTCGCACTCGGCGGCGTTCACGATCAGGGTATCGATCTTCACGTCCTTGGGGAAGTTGAGCTTGGCATGGGCGGGGAAGCCCGCGCCGCCCAGCCCGACCAGCCCGGAGGCGCGCACCGCCTTGATGAAATCCTTCTGTGATTCCACCTTAGGCGGCGCGATGGACGGATCATATTCCATCAAGCCGTCGTTTTCAATGGTGACCGACAGGATATGTCTGCCGCCCACCGTCACGGCAGGCGCGACCGCCTTGACCTTGCCGGAAACCGAGGCGTGAATGGGCGCGGAAATATACGCGTCCGTATCGCCGATCTTCTGCCCCGCCAGCACCCGCTCGCCCGCCTTGACCAAAGGCGTGCAGGGCGCGCCGATATGCTGTACCATCGGGATCACGACCTGCGGCGGCGGTTCGATCCTGCGGGTCTCCGATTCCGACGTAAATTTATTGTGCGAGACCTTGATACCGCCGCGCAAAGCGGCGACAGGCTTCAGCACGTTCTCGGGGAGTTTAACTTTCATAATCCTTCACCTGCTTGTTTTTATTGCTGAAAATACGACTTTGTTTTTCCAAAACGGGCATCACAACGCCCAGTACCGTGCCCGTCACGCTCCCGAAAAAGATGCCGAAAAGCACCAGCAGCGGCAAATACGCGATCAGCGGGGCGCCCGCGATCGCCGACGCGGCGCCAAGCTGCCCGAGATTATGCGCCGTCGCCGACAGCACGGAAATACCGATATAACCGAACGAGGATCGGCGTCTGCCCGTTTGCCGCGTCCTTGTCAAAAAATACATGACCGCCACGCTGCACAGACCGCCGCACAGGCTGATCCAAAAGGCGGAAAGCCCCCGCGTAATCAAAACGTACAGCGCCTTTACGGCGGTCACCGCCAGCGCGGCGGGCAGCCCCGCCCAAACAACGGTAAACATCACCGCCACGTTGGCAAGCCCCAGCTTCGCGCCCGGCGGCAAAAACGTCAGCGGCGGCAGCAGACTTTCCAAGAACGACAGCACGACGGCCTCGGCGGAGAGAATGCCGACAACGGCGACGCGATACGCCGGAGACGGTTTTTTCGTTTTCATAGCGCACCGCCCTTTTTGATGAATGATGAATAATGAATGCTTGCGGGAAACGCCTGCGGCGTTTTGGCGCAATAGAAGTTATTCGTGCCGCAGGGGGCGCAGCGTTTCTGCCGTACATGGCGTGGTCGCAGGCGCTTGGCTGAAAGCAGAAAAAACCTCCTCGACCCTGTCATTTTCCTCCTGCACGTGAAAACAATCCACCGCCGCATAGCTGACGGTAACGGTTTTTCCGTCCGCGTTGCGGTATTCTTTTTCTATATTGGAATTTACATATTGTTCCGCGCGGGCATATGCGTCGTCAAAAGAATCCGCCCTTACCCGCAAAACGGATTCTTCGTAAAATGCATCATTTTCAACAGTATATGTATAAACGATCTTTACGCCGTATACGTTCGTATCCGCCATGTCAGCACCATCCCTCTATCAATCAAATCGCGCAGCGATTTCCGAAATTCCGCATTCCTAATTCCTAATTAATATACGACCGCGTCCACGTCCTGCGCGGTTTTTTCAGACACGATCTTCAAAACGACCTTCTCCGGCACGCATGCGGCGGTGTCGCCGTTTTTGGTCAAAAGACCGCTGCGCACGCAAATTTGATCCTTGCAATCCGATTTTACGACCCTTGCCCCGTCGGGACCGATCTCGACCTCTACGGAAGCAAAGGTATACGTTTTTACAGCGTCCAGCTTGTCAAGCTCGAGCGCCAGCACCGGTTCGCCGTTATAGATCACGACCGCCCGCCGCCCGCCGTCCGCAAACAGCTGCGGTACAAATACCGCCGCCACGGCAAGCGAAAGCAGCGCGGCAAATATCCAAATATCCTTTTTTGTTATAATTTTTCGTTTCATGAATTACAAATCAAAATCAGCAATGTGATACGCGGTATTGGTAATTTCAAAATCCCGCCGCAGCCCTTCGGTCACGTGAACCGCGTTATCGTCCGTGACAAACACCGCGTCCGCGCCGAATTTTTCAAGGATCGGCAAACTTTTCCCGACACCCAATACAAAGCACGCCGTGGAGAGCGCGTCGCTCTGCATGCCGGTCGCTGCGCGCACGGTCACGCTTTTCAAACCGCTGTCCGCAGGGTATCCGTCAAAGGGAGAAAGAATATGACAATACCGTTTACCGTTCAGAATAAAATACTTTTCATAATTGCCGGAGGTGGAAAGGCAGCATGCCGCGGTCGTGATGGTTCCCATCAGATCGTTTTCCCCGCCGTCCGGGTCACGCACCCCCACTGTCCAGGATTTTTTTTCGGGGTGTTTGCCGTATACCAAAATACTGCCGCCGGAAGCCGCCACCGCGCCGGTGACCGTCTTGTCCTGTTCCAGCGCCGCTTTTATCGCGTCGCACGCCATTCCCTTACCCGCAGCGCCCATGTCTAAAAGCATGCCCGCAGGTACGGATACCGTCGTGCCGTCGATCTGTATTTTCTGATACCCGATCGCTGACAGCGTCTGCGCGATCTCCTTTTCCGCAGGGATACGCGGCTGCGCGGCTTCAATGTCCCACAGATCGGTCAGCCCGCCGACGGTTATATCAAACGCGCCGTCCGTGACAGCGGAAATATCGATCAACGTCTGCAAAAAGCCGACAAATTCACGATCCGTATCATAGACGGTATTTTCATTGATGCGGCAAACGAACGAGGTATCGATGGTTCTTGAAATCTTCCCGTCCAGCGCATGCACTGCGTCCTGCGCAGTCTGCAAGGTGTCGTCGGCGCCGCCGTAAACGTCAATGCGCAGCACCGACCCCATGGCAACGGCGGTCACAGATCGTTTTTCCGTTTTTTTCGGCAGCAGGTCGAGCAAAATAACCGCCGCCAGCGCCGCCGCAAGAACTGCGGCAGCCGTGCCGCCGATAAATTTACGTTTCGTCCTGTTTCCCAAATGTCTTTCTCCCTTTTTATATACAACGACTGTTTTCACGCAACAGCGACAGCCCCATAACCGGAACGCCGATCTTGCCGCGCGCAAAAAAGATATTCATTATATTTTACAATAATTCAGCGGTGAAGTAAAGATTTTCAGCAATTTTTTAAAATTTTGTCCCGCTATGGTAATCGCATTTATGAATTTTATGTGAACATTGGAACATATGTTTGCAAATTGTTACAATATATGCTACCATAAAAGAGAATAAATCTTGACCGGAGGTTATGACTTTGAAAGAGCTCAACGATACGCAAAGACGCATATACGACTACCTCACGGAACGGCTGCCGGAGGGCGTTCCCCCCACGATCAGGGAGATCGGCGCTGCGGTGGGGCTGAAATCCACCTCGTCCGTGCAAGCCAATCTGATCGCGCTGGAAGCCGCCGGGTTGATCGAACGCAACCCCATGCACAAGCGCTATATAAAGCTCACAAAACGACAGGAGCCGACCGTAAAAATCCCGCTGCTGGGGACAGTCACGGCGGGGCTGCCGATCCTGGCAGTGGAGCAGATCGAGGACTATGTCCCCTACTACGGCAACAACACCAATACCGGCAACCTTTTTGCGCTGCGCGTCCGCGGCGAAAGTATGATCAACGCGGGAATACTCAGCGGAGATATTGTGATTGTTGAAAAAACGCCCTATTGTGAAAACGGCGAAATCGTCGTCGCCATGGTGGAGGACGAGGCAACCGTAAAACGTTTCTATAAAGAAAACGGGCATTACCGTCTCCAGCCGGAAAATGACGACTTTACCCCCATCATCGCGCAGGAGGTCATAATCCTCGGCAAAGTTGTTTCCCTGCTAAGGAATTATTAAGATAAATCAGAATTTAGGGAGAAGGTAGGAGGGAAGAGGTAGGAGGTTCGGAAATCGCTGCGCGATTTGGATTTCGCAGAACTGACGGTAACGGGTAGCACGGCGCAGTGTGAGACGGTCAGGGACATTGTCGCCTTGCTCGCTTGGGGCGCTTCGCAATGCTCTGTGTCCCTTCCTGCAAATGCACCGCCTGCCCCGTCCACCGGACGCGGCGGCACATTTGCAGTATGATTTCCTAATAAATGCCCGTAGGGCTTAACCATATTACAAAATCGAGGAAAGTATGATGATCTTCCCACCTTTCTATACGGTGGGCGCTGACGCGCCCCATTATAAAAATTCCGCAATGAGGGAAATATGTGCCTCTACCCAAATTTATCCCATCGTTGCGAAATTTAAACGGCGCAGTGCGCCGTGCTACCCGTTTCCACCAATTTATTTTTAAATCCAAATCGCGCAGCGATTTCCGAAACTCCTCTCTTCTCTCTCCTAACTCCTCACGTGATTCAGCCCGAACGGCATCGCCGTCCGGGCTGATTTTTATTCCTGTTTCAATGCTTGTTTTATCAGTTGCAAGTTCCGTTGTATGCGCACATCTGCGGGGGATAACTGCGCCGCAGTTTCGGCAGCGGCCGCCGCCTCCCGGTATCTGCCGGTATGATAAAGTCCAAGCGACAGCAAATCATAGGGCAGGCTGCCGCGGCTGGCGGCTTCGGTAATATAGGTATCGGGAATTTCCGTGATCGCCAGCGCTCTTTTGCAAAACGCCGTCATCAGTTCCCAATCCTGCCGCCGATAGGCAAACAGCGCAGCGTCGATCCACGGCTCCCGCAAATACGGCGCTTCGGCGACCGCGCGAAAATACCAGTTTTCCGCCTCCTGCGACTTGCCGGATTTCTCCAGACATTTTCCGATATACCGCATGGACGCGCACCGTTCGTCGCGCCATACGGCGGCGGGCATCGCAAGATGCCGCTGCAGCGTTTGGATTGCCTCGTCATATCTGCCGCGGAACATGTATTCCCTGCCGAGATAGTGCATGCCGCGGTCGTCATTGGGATTCTCCGCCACCGACAGTTCCAACAGCGGGAGATACTGTGCGCGGGATTTACTGTCGTCGGCATGATGATCCAGCTGCATACCGGGTACGGTGACGGTCTGATAATCGCCGTCGTCATATTGCAGAATTTCATGCACGGGATTTACCCAGCGAAAGCCCCTGCGGGCATGAATCTTATCCGAAAAAAACACAATGCCATCGCTGCCGTCGGGATTGAAATTCCATGTATAGCGGTAACGGGCACGTTTAACGCCATTTCGCCACGCCGCTTCCAGCTTCTCCCGCCAGCCGGCATGAAACACCTCGTCAATATCGGTACAGACGCAAATATCACAGTCGTCGGGCAGCATCGCCATGGAGCGATTGCGCGCGGTATCGAACCGCCACGGTGATATATCTTTTTCTTCTACGACCGCGCCCAGTTGTCGGAATGCGTCGGGGGTGCCGTCTGTAGACCCAGTGTCCAGCACGTACACCCCGTCGGCTTCCTTCATGGAGTCGTACCACCGCGCGGCAAATTTTTTTTCATTTTTACAGATCGCATATACGCAGATCTTGTACTTACCCAAGGCGACGACCTCCGTTGCTTACTGGAATTTCTTAATAATGATCGACGCGTCTCTGTAAATCGCGTTAATGCCGACAACCTCGAGGGTAATTTCATCACCGGCGTCTGCGTTGATCAGCGCGATCCCGGCAAGGGATACCAGCTGATTGTTCGCGATTACGGTCTGTACCGACTCACTGCCGGGGATTTCCACCTCATTCAGCGCAAGGTTCACACCGACCGTCAGCGGGATCAATGCTGCCGGCGCGTCGCTGACATTCACGTGATAAAGGATCTCGTAAACGCCAGCGGTATTCAGCGTAAATATGGCAGTATTGGGGGTATGCGCAATATCGGTGCCGATAACAACGATATTATCCGCAAAAATCAACGGATCACCCACGGCGGCAGGAGTCTGATCTGCGGTATTGACACTGGAAAGCGCCGCGATCGGGAACGCGGGACCGGTGGGACCGATCGGACCGGTGGGACCGGTTGCACCGTCGGGGCCGGCAACGCCCTGCGGACCGGTGGGACCGACAGCACCTGCAACGCCCTGAGGACCGGTGGGACCGACGGCGCCCGCAACGCCCTGCGGACCGGTGGGACCGACGGCGCCCGCTGCGCCCTGAGGACCGGTGGGACCGACGGCGCCCGCGACGCCCTGAGGACCGGTGGGACCGACGGCGCCCGCGAC
>JAFVBH010000002.1 GCA_017480115.1 Clostridia bacterium | reverse complement strand
GTGCGATATTCCGCACCGAGTTCATCCGCCAGTTTCTGTGTCGCTTTCGGCTTTCCGATAAACTTCACTACATCGGCAGATTCCTTCCTGCGTGTACTTTCAGCCCATCGGACACCGGTTACAACGATTTTTCCAACCCCTCCGGGTTCCTTCAATTCGCTGCAGCAGTACCGTGAGGTTCGCATCGGCGGCGTTCCTTTGCGGACAATCAGACTCCACATCGTAATCTGCTTTCCGTCTCTATCCAGCGGTCGTTGAATTTGAATATCCGGCTGCGATTTGATATATTTGACCGTTTCCGGCGCGTCCACAGAGGTTAAATTATGTACGGCTTCAAACCTAACATTCGCCAGCGATGCCAGAATTTTGATGCAATCGCTGTCCTTGCCGCCGCTGTACGCGAGGAAATATCCGTCCTGGGGTTCAAACGCTTTCAATCGCTCTATTGCGATTTTTTCTTTCTCGCGCAATTCGGAAGTCATGTGTCGCTCCCTCCGTATATTTCGTTGAACGCAAAAGTTAGCCCGTCCCTTTGAACGGAAACGCTTTCAGAAGAACCGACCTGCTCAATGTATCTCTTCACGATAACGTCACAGAATTTTTCATCCAGTTCGATCATATGGCAATCGCGGTCGGTTTGTTCGCAGGCAATCAGGGTGCTGCCGGAGCCGCCGAAAGGATCAAGTACCAGCGTGTTGGACATGGATGAATTCATAATCGGATATGCAAGCAGGTCAATGGGCTTCATCGTGGGGTGGTCCCCGTTTTTCTTCGGCTTATCGAACTTCCAGATGGTCGTTTCTTTGCGGCCTGTGTACCATTGATGTTTCCCTTTTTTCTTCCAGCCGAACAAAACGGGTTCATGCTGCCACTGATAGGGGGAGCGTCCCAGAACAAGAGATTGTTTCTCCCAGATACAGCAGCCGGAAAGAAAAAATCCCGCATCGGCAAAAGCCCTGCGGAAATTCAGCCCTTCGGTGTCGGCGTGAAACACATAGATGGACGCATCGTCCGCCATCACCGATTCCATATTTGAAAACGCACTCAGAAGAAATTGATAGAATGCTTCATTTTCCATATTATCGTTTTTGATTTTTCCCGCCGTGCCTTCATAGTTCACATTATACGGTGGATCGGTTACGACAAGATTTGCTTTTCTGCCGTTCATCAAAAGCGCATACGTTTCGGCATCCGTGGAATCCCCGCAGATAAGACGGTGTCTGCCGAGCGTCCAAATATCTCCTTTTTTGGAGAAACACGGTTTTTCAAGTTCTGCCTCAACATCAAAATGGTCCTCTTTGATTCCGTCTTTCAGCGTATCCTTAAAAAGGTCGTCAATCTCCGCCGGTTCAAAACCGGTCAAAGATACATCAAAATCCGCGCCCTGTAAATCGGCAATAAGCAAAGCGAGTTTGTCCTTGTCCCAATCACCGGATATTTTGTTGAGCGCAACATTCAGCGCCTTTTCCTTTTCTTCCGACAGTTCAACGACAACGCATTCGATTTCGGTAATGCCGAAATCTTTGAGGACTTTCAACCGCTGGTGCCCGCCGACGACTCTTCCCGTCGTCCGGTTCCAGATGACCGGCTCAACATAGCCGAATTGCTCCAGGGAGCGTTTCAGTTTTTCATATTCTGGATCGCCGGGTTTCAAATCTTTTCGGGGGTTGTATTCCGCAGGGAGCAGGTCGGTTATATTCTTCTTCTCAATAACCATCACACAAGACCCCATTCCGCGAATTTTTCAAAGCCGCCAAGCTGCTGAATGTATGCTTTTGCAGTTGCGACGATCTTCGCATACGGCAGACCTCCGACCTCCGCGTCACCGATTGCACAGCATAGTTCTACGGGTTTTCCGGTGCGTTGCGCTTCAAGCCACGCATAAATGTTGACAGACACATCAGCCTTTGAGAGGTCCTTTCCGTGCAGACCGCCGCCAGTCACGGAGTCGGCCATATCGCTGCCCAATTTGCGGTTGGTTGCACCTGCGTCTACTTCGGAACCGCCCGTCCAATCACCAAGAGGATTGATTTCGGCATCGGGATACAGCTTGCGAAGTTCTCCGCTTTCCGCATTGCTCTGACAGATGATCAGGCGGCCGCCGTCAAGAATGTATTTTCCGTCATACGGATATTTTTCATAGATTTCACGCGCTGTTTCAGACAGCCTTTTCTGTTCCCCTGTCACGGGGACGCCTTTGAAAATGCCGTTGTCGCCGCAGCGGAAGCCGTCCATCTGATTATCCGCCAGGTGACCATCCTGCGGCACTTCCGCATAATCAACGATCAACGGACCGGCGATCCGATGGACAGCTTCAATCACCTCTCTTGCCGGAATCGTCACCGAGGATTCGGCAATAACGTGACACAACCCATGACCGAGCAGAACTTCTACAGCGATACGGGGGTTCGTTTCTTTTGTATAGGCAAGATCGACAACAGCGCCCGCGATGCGATCCGCCAGTTTATCAGGGTGATTGGGGTTGACTTTTTCAAACATGATGTTTCCTCCGTTTTTTATTGATTGCCTTTCCTCGCGGAAAGCAAACGCTCCATCAAGTCATCCTGGGGGCTTTTGCCGCCGTACTCCACAGAGCAGTTTTCCTTGACAACCTGATAGATTTGGTACCAGGTCTGGTTTACCTGTTTCATATAGGTTTGGCTCATCGCTACATAGGGGGAAGCGATGGCGTTTCCCGTAGTCGGATGTTTTGCAAGGAACCCAAATTCGGAAATGGCGTCCTCGCATTGAATCCATCTTGAAACGGACATGGCATACTGCTCGATCAGCTGGTTGTTTACTAACGCTTCACAGCCACGCGCTTTCAGCCATAAAAATGTTTCTTTATATACTTCTTCCGCGCACAGGTCTTTGCCGTTTTTCTGCGCTGCTTTCAGATATTCCTTCACCGGGGGCATCTCAGCGCCCTCAATATCGGCGGGCTTTGGCAGAATCATCGCACCGTCCGCTTTCCCAACCGCGATTTTATCGGTCAGAGCCTTGCTTTTTCTGCCCGATCCGACGCGTTGTCCGCCGCGATTCGTGCCGTCTTTTGCCAAACTTTACACCTCTTTTTTGCCGGGGCGGTTAATACCCCGTTTGATTTCCGATTTTTGCACAGATGACCCCGGGCCGTTGCCCGAAAAATTTCGTTTTAGAGATTTTGACCGCCCCTCCCGAAAAAATATTTTTTGAAATAGGTTGAATATCTCCTAAAACTATGTTATACTAAAAACGTAAGATGAAAGGAGCGAACCAACATGACGGTTAACACGAACAACCTGGTATCTATCACCGAAGCAAATCAGAATTTCTCCCGCGTTGCGCGGATGGTCGATGAAAACGGCTCCGTTGTAATACTGAAAAACAATACCCCCCGTTATCTCCTCATCGAGTTCGGAAAAGCCGAAGCGGAACAGACCGCCTCCGATGAAGACATCCTTGCCGTTTCCAAAAGATTGATCGAACAAAACCGCGCAGCGTATGAGGTACTTGCCAAATGATCGTTCTGACAAGAGATCAGGTAATCATGCTGCACGACCAGCTGATTCGGGAAACGTGAGGAAGCCACGGGCTGCTGGATGATTCCCTTTTGGACGCCGCAATCCATGCCCCGTTTCAATCCTACGGCGAAACTGATATATTCCCGTCCATTCAGCAAAAGGCAGCCCGGCTTGGTTACGGGCTGGTAAAAAACCACGCCTTTGTAGACGGCAACAAGAGAATCGGGGCACACGCAATGCTTGTGTTCCTCGCGATAAATAAGATTGAACTTGTGTATGAACAGGATGAACTGTCAGACGTGATTTTGAAAGTGGCTTCCGGTGAATATGATTTTCAAGAGTTGCTTCAATGGATATTAAACCATCAGATGTAAGGCAAATCCCTTTACAGAAAACTGCATAAAACAAGGAAAGTGGAATCGCATATAATTTGACCGATTCCACTTTTGCATATTGAAGTACAGTTTATCTGTCGCCAAGTTCCCGGTGAATTTTGTTGTGACAGGAGCGGCATAAACTCATCAGATTACCCCTGTCGTGTGTTCCTCCCTGTGTAACCGGCAGAATATGATGCACTTCATCCACGGGCGTCATTCGTCCTTCCGCAAGGCACCGCTCACACAGAGGATGCTCCGCTGCGTAGCGGTCGCGGATGCGTTTCCATACTCTGCCGTATTTGCGGTTTACATCGGGGCTGCGTTCGTATCTGTCATAACGGCGGCGCGCCTGCGTTTCGTGTAGGGAACAATATTGTCCGTCCGTCAGATTCCCGCAACCGGGCCAGGAACACGGACGCTTCGGTCGCCTGGGCATTTCAATCACCTTGTCTGTAGAACATATAGGATACTGTATTTGCAAATACAGGAAAAACAATATCAACACAGGAAACACCATAACGCCGGAGGCAAAGGGCGATATGGTGTTTCCTGTTTACCATTCGGTACCCTGTCCGGGGGAATTGCCGCAGGAAAGGAGAAGATGCGGCAGAAACCAGGGCTGTTTTGGGGGAAGAATGGTGTTGATATTGTTTTCCTGTGGAGAGGAGGTACCGCAACTGCAAATATTGTGTATCCCGTAAACACACGGTACCATAGTTTACGGGCGATTCGAGGGGCAGAAGAAAAGCCCCCACGAGGGAAAGGAAGTCTCGTGGAAGCTCTCTTTTTCATTCTGCCATTGTATAGAATAACATATGTGCGAGGTGTCTTTCCATGTCTTTTAGTGCCCTGTTTCGTCCGGGATCACGCAACATTCCAGAGCGCGGACATGGAGTTTGTGCAGATACCGCAGTTCATAGCCCATATCCACGGCAATCTGCTCCCATGCCATAAAGCACAGATAGCGTTTTTCAAGCAGGGTCTGATATTCGGGATTACCGACCGCTTTAATAACACGCACAATTTCCCGTTTCAAATCGACAAGGCGGTCAATGTCGCTGTTGATCTCCCGTTGCAAATCGACAATTTTATCAACCGCATCCGCCATTGTCGTCGCGCCTCTGTTCGGATTCTTCGGCATATCCGACAGCGTAGCGGTACATTTTGTAGCAAGATCATTCAGCGATGCAACCTGGGCGATTTTCGCATCGATCCTTTGATCCAATCTGTACGCCTGATTTAAGTATTCTTTTGCAGTCATTTTCATACCTCCAAATTCGCTTTGACCGCTTCAATCAGCGCGGTCTGTGTTTTTTCTTTCGTTCGTAAAGCCGCCATGATCCGCGCATCGATTGTTTTCTCACATATGATATGGTGTATGACAACCGTTCCGGCTGTCTGCCCCTGCCGCCAGAGCCGACCGATGGTCTGCTGGTATAATTCCAGGCTCCATGTAAGCCCAAACCACACGAGCGTCGATCCCCCTGTCTGCAGATTCAGCCCATGCCCGGCAGACGCGGGATGGATCAGCGCAATTGGCAGTTCTCCGGCATTCCATCTGCGGATACTTTCGGAGTCATCCAAAAGAGCGAACGGAATATGCAGTTTATGCAGCCTTCCAGAAATACGCTCCAGATCGTGCTTGAACCAGTACGCAATCAGCAGGGATTTTCCGTTTGCCGCCTCAATCAAATCTTCCAATGCGTCGAGTTTTTTATCGTGTATTTCATAAACCCGGCGATCTTCTCCGTAAATCGCGCCGTTTGCCATTTGAGAGAGTTTGTTTGCCAGCGCCGCCGCGTTATTCGCGTCGATTTCTTCTCCCTGCAGGGAAATGACGAGATCGTTTTTCATGGCGTCGTAGGTTTTTCGCTCCTTTTCGGACAACCGCACAGTGATCTCATTATGGACGCGTTCCGGCATTTGCAAATGATCGGTTGCTTTCATGGAAATCGTGATATCCCCGATTTTTTCATATATGGCGTCCTCTGCGCCGGGTTTCGGTTTGTAGGAGAACACCACCTGCCCGTTTCGCTTATCCGGCAGAAAATATTCGGTGCGATAATGGGTGATGTATCTGCCAAGCCGTTTCCCCAGATCGAGGATTCTGAATTCCGCCCATAAATCCATCAAACCGTTTGAGGACGGTGTTCCCGTAAGCCCCACAATGCGTTTGACGAACGGTCGGACTTTCAGAAGGGAACGGAACCGCTTTGCCTGCCAGCTTTTGAACGAGGACAGCTCATCAATGACGATCATATCGAAGTCAAACGGAACGCCGCTTTCCTCAACAAGCCATTGCACGTTTTCCCGGTTGATGATACAAAGATCGGTTTTCTGTCGTAACGCCGATAACCGCTCATTTTCATTCCCCACTGCGACGGCGTATGTGAGGTTTTTGAGGTGATCCCATTTTTTGATTTCCGCAGGCCATGTATCTCTGGCAACTCTCAACGGGGCGATAATGAGAATTCGCCGGGTATCGAAATAGTCAAAGCACAGGTCGTTGATTGCGCTCAGCGTGGATACCGTTTTTCCCAGCCCCATGTCGAGGAATACGGCGGCGACGGGATTGCTGACGATAAATCGGCTTGTGTACGCCTGGTATTCATGCGGACAATATTTCATGGATGATTCCTCCGATGTTTTCCGGGGAGTCAATGCAGTAGATCAAAAAGCCGAGTTTTTCCAACTGCCTTTTTCTCCTTACCTGCAAAGGACGCATTTCTTTTCCCGGTGCTTTCAGTTCGATAAAGGCGATTCTGCCTCCGGGGAGTAAAACCAGACGGTCGGGAACACCGTCAAAACCGGGGCTGACAAATTTCAGAGCAAGACCGCCGTATGCTTTCACGGCTTTTACAAATTTTCTTTCAATTTCTCTTTCGTTCATGTTTTCCTCCATGTTACCGGTTACCGTTGCCGATGATAATTCTAAAGTTTCTCCGTATATGCGTGTATGCGTTGCCGTATTCTATCTTTTTACCTACTTCATAAACTTTAATTAAGTCATCGGCAACATCAGCAACAAAGTACAGTTTTTCCCTACCGGGCGGGGGCTTGGGGTGTTACACCTGACGTTAACAATGCTCGCCAACGGCAACGATTGGCAACATTCCGACCGTTACGCATCGTTTGCATCGGCAACACGGATATATGCTTTTTGGACGCCATAACCGGGGATACGGATTTTTCCCTGTGCGTTACCGGCATATCGCTGCCAGCCGCCGAGCTTGTATAAAATACCCTCGATTTCATAAGCGTCACTTTTCTTGAGCGATTCGCGCGATTTCCCGAAACACTCGCACCATATTTCCATCGCGCAGACACGGGTGCGCTGCGTAACGCCCTCCCGCAGTTCGCCGCCGAACTCGCTGCCGCTGAGAAAATTGCGCCTGTCAAACAGATCCATTTTGTCCCAATTTTCAGGCAGCAGACGGTCAAGGTATTCCCCGACAATGCCCTCGCGGTCGTCGGTTTCCATGGCGTCGCGCTGTTGACGGTACGCTTCCGCGGCGACCTCGTCTTTCAGGAACAGTTCTTCTCCGCGATGATAGAATTCGATGGCTTCCGCCCATACCTGGTCGACCTCCGTTAAATCCCACGGATGATATTTCCCGTGCCCGGTTACACGAACGGGCCAGAAACGACGGTTACCTGTAATATCCCGTAAGAAACCGCCGTCGCTGTTTGTCGTTCCGACGATAACACAGGATCTGGGATGACTTTCCACGGATACACCGTAGGCTTGACGGAACTTGTCGTCCGTTCGGGTAATGAACGATTTTACAGTTTCCACGTCCATTTTTTTGATGCCGTTCAACTCCGACAATTCCAGAATCCAGTATCCCTGCAGCTTTTCAGGGGCGGTTTTGTCCTTCATATCGGAGATGGAGAGAGAATCCGAAAACCATTCTCTGCCGAGCCGCGCAAACAGGGTTGATTTACCCATGCCCTGCGCGCCGTTCAGGACCAGAATGGAATCAAATTTTGTCCCCGGCTTATATATCCGCGCTATCGCCGCGACCAGTGTCTTTCGCGTAACCGCACGGACATACGGTGTATCTTCCGCGCCGAGATAGTCTATAAGTAAGGTATCAAGTCGCGGAATACCGTCCCATTTGAGTGTGTTCAGATACTCCTTTACAGGATGGTATAAACGCTCGGAGGAGCTGACCGCCAGAAGCGCATCCTTGAATTTCGTCGGGGACCATATCCCGTAGGTGCGTTCAAAGTACAGCTTTGCGCAGGCAAGGTCGGTGTCGCTCCAACCGGGCTTGACCTGCGGCCATGGCAGCCTGCCCACTACGTCAATCATATTTTTGAATTGATTGAACACAATACTGTGCAGATTTTCATCGAAGCGAAGAATCGTGCAGATGTTGCTCATCGTATCTTTGATACTGCCCGATTTGTCGATTTCGAGAGAATTCTGCCAATCCTCATCCTGAAACTCTTCGGCAGCCTGCGCCATGCGGTCTTCCGCAAAAATCGATCTGACCTTTTCATCCCTGATCGCAAACTCGCTCATTGCCTTGAAGCTGGGGAGTTTCCCCGGAGGTGTGTCTGCGGCGCACTTTTCATCCAGATCGCGGAACCTGTGCAGCCGAACGAGATCAAACGCATTCAGCAGATGTCCGCAAACGGGGTCGGTGGCATGGTGCGAATATGCGAATTTTCCGTCGTACACAACGACGCCCGCAGAGGAGTCGGCGGGAATATAGTCATATCTGCCGTTCATGGCAGACGGTTCGTAAATATCCGTAAGGAACGCGTCGATTGCGTCCTCGATGGTATACGCGCGGCAGAACGCGCCGACAACACCCGGCTTTGCAAGCGGATCGGCCTGTTGCGCGATTGCGCGGTGAATCGCTTCCGATTGCCGGGAAGAAACGGGCCAGGCGGAGGCGTCGCGCCAATCTGTATACCTCTCAAGATATTCGTCCGGGTTCAGCGTTTCTCCGTCTTTCTCCCGAAAAAAGAACTCACCGTTGACCGAGGTGGACGGCCAATACATCAAACGGCAGGCTTCATAGGTGGTATCGTCAAACAGATCGATGCCGATGTCCTTTGCGATCATTCTCGCAACAGCGGGGTATTCCTCTTCGGAAACCTCCCGCGCCAGCGGAATAATCAGGCGCAGACGGGGATGTTCCGGGGTATGCTTGTGGGTGGAATAGACACAGCAGCGGAACCCGAAGAACATATCGATCTCATCCCACACGGAGGGTTCGCCGTAATCCATATCCAGCGTCAAAAGGGAACGGCAGAGAACATTCCCGTTTTTGCGCCGTCCCTCCCTCAGATGACCGCCGACGAAACCGCCGACGTCCTTGATCGCATCCTGTCGGCCTTTTTTCAGCTTTCGGTATTCCTCCTGTGTTTCGGTCGTGCGCTGTGTAACGCTGACCTTTTTGCAGAAGTCCTCCCACGATATTTCGCGGTTCTTCCATTTTTTGTCCATACGGCTGTTGCCGACCGAAATCTTCATGGCGTTCATGTCTTTACCTCCTCAAGCTGTGAAGAAAAGCAGCGGATCGGGATATTTTTCCTCCGCGCCTTTTCAATTTCCTGCCGCATTCCAGCGGAGATCACATCACCGAAAACCCAGACCTCGGCGCATTTGGTGAGAAGAATCATCCCCATAAACATGGCGAGGTTGCGTTCCTCCGGGTTATCATCGCGCATAAACTGTGTGAAATAGATATGGGGCGCAATCGGGATGCTGCCACGGTCGACCGCAAACCTGCAATACCGTCTGGCGTTCTCCTGATTTTCCCGGACATTTCCCGCGAGAGGGGAACAGATATACACAAAGGGTCGGAACACTCTTTTCTTTTTCGCCGCTTTTTCTATCAGCGTAAGCGCCTCATATGCTGTGGGGTCATAGTAGCCTTCCGCGTTAAACTTGTTCACCGACATCGGGGGTTCTCCTCAAGTTGTATTTTTCGATCAGATCGCGCCGGTCAAGGGATACCAGACGGTCGTAGTTTTCATTGTGTTCTCTGCGGCATTGCTCCGTCGATTTGTAAAAGGGGCAGACGCCCGTTTTGAACTTCATATCGTCGAGTGCAACGCACAATCCATTGTGGTTCGCGCCGCATCCCGGCATTTGATTGCAGGGCAAAAATTCTCTTGTGATCATATTCTTTCTCCTAATCTTTCATATAAAAATCGCAGACATAACCGTCCGCGCGTAAAAGCAGACCGCCCGCCCAGGAGGGAGCCTCGCCCATCACCGCGCAAATCTCCGCAATGCTCGTGTCAGAGGGGGCTTCAATCACGGCTTCATCGTGAACGTGCATGACGATCTTGTACCCATGGGCGTTCAGACGGAGCATCGCTTCTGCAAGAATATCCCGTGCCGTTCCCTGGACAATATTTTCCACGAACTTGGGGCCATAGCTTTCCAGCCGAAGCCATTTTTTCTGCTCTCCGACGCCTTCATAGGTGACGGACTCGTTTCCGTAACGGTTGGTCCCCATTTTCGGCTTTACATAAACGAGCCGTCTGCCGGACGGCAGCGTCACAAACATCATGCCGCTTTGATAGACAAAACGAATTCCGTGCGCCTCGGCAGTTGTATGCTCCCGGACACAGGTGGAGGCTGCTTTATCAACGTCCCACCAAAACCTGACGATGCGGGGGTTGGCTTTCCTCCAAGCGTCTACAAGGGTTTTCAGTTCATCCTCCGCAACACCGTAATTGAGCGCGCCCATGGCTTTCAGCGCCCCAACCGAGCCTCCGTAGCCGAGCGCGAGTTCCGCGATCTTGCCTTTCTGCCGCAGATGCCCGTTCACGCCGTGTTTCTCCACGGGGACATGGAACATCTGAGAAGCAGAAGCGCAATAGATGTCTCCGCCGTCCGCAAAAACCTTCTGCCGCCATTCTTCCCCCGCCATCCATGCGAGGACTCTGGCTTCAATGGCGGAAAAATCCGCGACAAAGAACCGACAGCCCGGTTTCGGGACAAAAGCGGTACGGATCAGTTCGGACAGCGTTAAGGGAACCGAGTCGAAGAAATATTCAAGCCCGGAGAAATCTCCGTCGCGGACGAGCGTCCGCGCAACCTCCAAATCGGGCAGATGATTCTGCGGAAGATTCTGCACCTGGACGAGCCGTCCCGCGTATCTTCCGGTTCGGTTCGCGCCGTAAAACTGAATCAGCCCCCGTGCGCGGCTCTTTACACCGACAACTGTTTCCATCGCCGTGTATTTTTTGACGCTGCTCTTTGCCAGCTCCTGCCGCAAAGACAGCGCAAGTTCAATTTCACCGTCCGCCTGCTCAAGCAATTCGATCACGGCAGTTTTGGACAGCGATTCTACCCGTATGCCTTTTTCGGACAGCCATGCTTTGAGTTGCGCGGGGGAATTGGGGTTATCAAGCCCCGTTACCTCTTTTGCCATTTCCAAATGTGTGGATTTGAACTGTTCGTCGCAGCGGATTGCCTGCCGGACAAACAGGCGGTCGATCATGATACCCCGGTCGTTGATCTCCTGATCGAGGCGGTAGTTGATCCATTCGCTCTCGCTGACGGGGAACTTTGCGAGTTTTGCCTGAATCGCCATTTCCGTTTCCACGTCCCGGAGGTTGTATGCCTTAAAGCGCGACCACCGATCCGGCGCGTCGGCAGGAAGATGGCGGAGCGGTGTGCCGTCCCGCGCAGCAGATAAAGTGCAGAAATACCGTATCAGGTCTTTTCCCTCTTTGAGTTTCTGTTTTTCAAGCCCCAGAACCGCGCCGACGTTTTCGAGCGACAAAGGCAAACCGAGCGTCGCCGCCCAAACCATTGTGCAACGCCAGGACGCGGGGTCGAGATATTCTCCCTCCGGCAATCGCAAAAAGCGGGAGAGACAGACGCGTTCAAACTGCGCGTTATACGCCCATTTCAAAACAGCGGGGTCCTGAAGCGCGGACAATACCGATTGCGGCAGTTTCTCCCCAGCAGTAAAATCAACCACCTGAACCGGACCGCCGTCCACGGAATAGCCGAACAGCAGAACCTCAAAATCCGACGCTTCCGAATAACGATAAACGCCGGCCTTTTGCAGATTGACAGATGAGAAGGTTTCTATATCGATAGATAGTGTTTTCATAACGTCCCCTTTCTGTGCGATATGGGCGGCAGCCGGAACCGCCGCCCGGAATATCACAATCAGGACAGGAAGTCGTCGTCCATGTCGGTTGCGAAGTCTTCAGCCGCCGTTGACTTGCCACCGAGTGCCTCGCCGTCCGAAATTTTCTGAATGTTACCGAGTCCGCAGGCAATACCGCGATTGCCATTGGAGTTGAATGCGTAGAAATTGATGGAAACGCGGGCATAGCAGCCGGAGTACACTTCGTTGCGGTCCAGAATCGGCTGAACGGCGGTATCCACGATCTGAGGGGCGGTCGTCGAATTCGCATTCACGAAATACGCTCCCTTGTACGCCTCATCGTCGCGTTCGGTATCACCGTCGCGCAGGGGAAGTTTCAACGCTGCCCGGTTGGGAATCTTACCGCCGAACTTCGCTGCGCCCTGCTTGATCGCGTTGTCAACCGCAGCGTTGATCAGATCGATGGTTTTGGTATCGGTCTTCGGGATAATGAGGGAAACGCTGTATTTGGGAGTGCCGCCGTTAATCGAAGCGGGTTCCCATACGTTTGCATAGGAAAGACGGACCTTTCCGGTTACTACTTTTGTCGTGTTAGTCTGATTTGCCATGTTTCTTTATTCTCCTTTGAATTCAGTAAAGTCATTTTTCGCGCCGCTTACGGTAATGGCAGGACGTTTGTCGGACGCGGGGACAAGCGTCGGTTTTCCCTGGGGTTTGGTTACATACCCGCCGAGAATATCTGCAAAGGTCTTTTTACCCATGAGCTTTTCCATCTCGGTAATGGAGATCAGGGATTGTTTGTAGATATCGCGGTAACCGGCAGCTTTGGCGGCGGCCGCGACAGCCTCTTCATCGGTGTACCTGCGATTTGTGCGGCTTTCCACCAGTTTGAACCCGTACCACTCTTTGCCGTGGTTGATCGCGGCATCCTGCGCATAGGCGACGATCTCGTTTGCCCATCGGGTCAGATCGTCAAGTTTGCCGAGTATGTCGCTGATCTCCACATCGGAAAGAAGCGGGGACTTGGCGAACTCGAATCTGGCAAGCTGAAGATTCTGTTCTGCTCTTGCCCTGCATTTCACGGCGGCTTTACAGAACTGGCACCAGGAACCGGGGCAGTATTCGCCCTCACCGTGAAATGCAAGTTCGGCTTTGGGTTTCAAGGTATTCTCCGCCCACGAGAGTAAATCGGAAACGGACATCGTCCAGGTACTGACATTTTCGCGTCGCGGCTGATAGATCGTCATCGTGACTTCTTCAATGTCGTAAAGCCAGTCAAAAAGACGGAGAGCGCCGAGCGCATACAGCATCATCTGCGGATTTTCGTAAGCGTCAACCAGAACGCCGAGGCCATACTTGAAGTCGATGATGTGCAGCCGTTTGTCCGCAACGATCAGGCAATCCCCGGTGCCGAACCCATCCGGCACATAACAGGAAAAGTCAAGCCGCTGTTCGATCAGAATTTGCGGATCGGCGCAAAACTGTTTTGCCTGCGCAAGCGATTCCATTACGAATTCCACATAACCGTCTGTATATGCGTCCATTTCATCGGAATCATACTGACTGATCGGCTTTCTTGAACGCATTTTCAGGGCTTTCCGTAATTTATGTTCGCAGAGCGCGTGTGCGGCGGTGCCTTCCGCGGCAGCCTCCGTCTCGTGATCCTCAAACTCCTGTTCGAGTCTTGCGGAGGGATTGCAATTGAGCCATCGGTGGGAGGAAGAAGCGGATAAAACCGCGTGTTTATTCGGTGGCATTGACAAGCGCCTCCGCTTCTTTGATGATTGCCGGGTAATCCTCCGCTTTCACCTCGGTAAATTTCTCATACCCGTGTTTGCGGATGATCTCCCGGATCTGATTGTTAAAGCCCTTCGCCCGTACAGCAATCAAAATATCGCGTGCTTCCTCTTTTGTGTATTGCTTTGCCGGACGCGTGGGGGTAGTTGCCTCGACCGGAGTCTCCGCAGGAGGATCAGGGGGCTTTTTTGATGCGTTCACGGCGGCGATCAGGCTATCCGCCAGAGTATGCATATTTTTCGCAACTTCCAGGATGAGATCGCCGTTACGCATATTTCACACCCCCGTCCTCCACTTCGTTGATGCACAGCGTTTGAACGCTGTCTCCGGGAACAAGAACCGTGAGCTTCGCCTTGTCGCCGAGCAAAAACCGTAACAGTTTTTCGCGAACGGTAATCTGCCGGCAGCTCATCACGCCTTCGTTCACGGGCTTTTTTGAAACACGGATTTGTACACTGTGTTTCATTTGCTGACGCCTTCCTTTCTGAAGAGGGATTTCGTTTGCTCTTCAACATACGGTCAAAAGGAAGGCGGTTTGTGAAGTCAGTGGAGAAATTTTTTGCAATGCCGCATCAGAATTTTTTTCGCGCCTTCAATGGAATAGGCGACGGCGCGAAAACTGACGCCTTCCTGCTCTCCGATTTCACGGCAGGTCAAGCCCTGGGCAGATTGCAGAAGCCGCCGTTTTTGGGGTTCGGTCATTTCAGCAAACGCCGCACGGATACAAAGCTGCAGTTCGGAGGGGCTGCCGTCGTCGTACTCATCGCATCTTCCGTATTCGCTGCCCTCGTAAACAATGGCGTCCAAAGACCAGCAATGGCGGCGTTCCTTGCGGTCCCCGTTGCGTTCCTGCTTGTCCGTGTCAATGATGCAGGTGCCGACTTCTTCGGTCACTTCAATTTCGGAGGAGATTCCGTCTGCAAAGGTGTAGTTGATGATCATGGTGCGTTCCTTTCCGCTTGGGCGGATCAGAAACGGCAGGATCACATATACAAAAACGGTCGGTGATATGTTCACCAACCGCGAGAAGATGCCATGAGCGCACACCAATTCACGGTGGGAGCATATACTTTTTTTCGGAATGTAAATCCGAATTGCTATGTATATGATCCCGCCGTCTCTAATGGCCACTCAAGACTTTGAGATTTAATTTTTTATATAACTAAACCCGAAGGCAAGTTACCAAATTTATCCTTTATATTTTATATTATGCCTGTCCAGTTACTTTATTCGATAATAACAGACATCGAATGAGAATACTGTCTAATTGTATAGTTTTGCCACGATTAAAAAATGTTGAAATATATAGGAAAACGTGACTTCTTACGTTTTTTCTTGTTTTGTTGCTGTTTTTGTCGGTTTGGTGAATAAAACGCACAATATATGCATATACTATTAAGTTAACTTGCCGTACAAAAAGGAAGATGACCGATATCATGAAATAATTCAAAACTAAAGTTGTAAAATATAATCAATCAAAATTTCATTTTTTAGAGAAAAAAAGAAAAGGGGCTAAACATTTTGGCGTGATGTGTTCACGCTTGAAATGTTTAGCCCCGATTGGCTCATCTCCGTTACCATTTTAACGAAGGTAATATTTAATTAATTCAGACGATGCTCTTTTTTACTTCATAAACAGTAAGCGTACCGTCTTTTTTCATTTTTACTTCGGCGTTATTCCCTTTGGCGAGAATGCGTTTTATCTTCTTGATGACTCGCGCATCTGTTTCTGTAATTCGCTCTGCATCATCGGGAGTGTATGTTGCGTTCCCCTTTTTTTGGGGAGAAGTATTTTGCATTTATCTGCCTCCTATTATTCAAAATCATGTAACCACTCGAAAAATTGATCTGTAGAACCGGACCCTTCCTTAAGTCTCTTACGCCATTCCCGCATCCCATCGGACAGAGCATAAAAAGTATCTATCAGCTCTGTATTTTCAGGGTGCCTTTTTGATTTCATTTGGTATCGCATATATACTTTGCGGTATTCGCGGGTAACAATATCCGTTTTCTCTTTATTTGCTCTTGCAATCTGAGCACCAATTTCGCCACAAGTTTTTTCAGGCTTTTGGGGTGACGGATAGCTACAATAAACTGTGTCACTACGCCCTTCTTGTGCAAACATTTCCCCACAATTTTTGCAGCGAACGATAGGGGCGTCTGTATCAAGAATATGAGCAAATTCAAACATCAGCAATGAAAGTATCGAATGAATTGTGAAGATGGAAGCAAACCGTCCATCTATTAACGCAAGCCGGTAATCAATATGCTGGAATGGTACTTCATTACCATAAAAATTGAAAAATTTTGCAACGAACCCTTCTTCCGGTTCCTGTTTTGTTTCTTCAAATTCAAAAAGTTTCATGAAAATATATTTTGAATTTACAAAGCACCGAGCGAAATCAAGGTAAATGGAGAGCATAACCTGTTCAACTGTACTATCTCCAACGTTGTCATACGGGGTATCCTCAAAAATGAATTTAAATACATCACCACCGATTTCGGTTTGGAAAAGTCCTATATACTCGTCAAGTCGGTTTTCTTTCCTGGCCCGACCCCATTCACCGATGCCCTCATAAAATTGCATTGCAAGCATTGTAGCCGCAGCAGGGGGATAAACTTCATAAAAATGTTTACTGAGAGCGAAAGCGGTGTTGACGATATTTTCATCGGTAGCTCCTATCCTTATATCTCCCAAGTCGCGAATGGCGTCCCTTACCGTTGTGGGGCGAACTCGCATACATTCGCATAAAATACCCCCGATAGGATAATTTTTATAAGTATTTTCATAAAACAAAGTATTTTTCTTCCCATCATATTCAATGATTATTCCGAATTCATACTCACTTTCCGTGATCTTTTCCTTACATTCAGTACCCTGTTTTTTCTCTGTTATCATTTTGCCATTTCCGACCTTTCATAAATATTGTTATCAAATTTCAATTTTAAAATTTCTATTTGCTAACAGAATAATACACCACAGGGCGTATGCACGTCAACAATCGTCAGAGGAAATTATTTATTGATAACAGAGTCGCCTTATTGATACATCATCCCAGGCATCCTGACTTTATCTCTGCCGTCGACCGGCATTTTAAGATCATTCAAGAGGGTTGCATAAGTGATTGCCGCTTTCCCGAAACGTCCACGCAAAGCCTCAATTGCGTCTTGCAATTTTTCTTTCTTCTGACGTCGCAGGGTATTATCAAAAAGGGAAAGTTGCTCATTTTCATTTTTCGGAACCAACCCGATAGCCCGTACACAAACCGCGCGAACCTTCGTTCCCCAGGGATACCTTTGTCTAAAAATATCGAATCCGGCATTTGCAATTTCAGAAGGGAGCTGCGTTTTCGCGGGCAGTTTACATTGAAACTGAGAACCAAACAAATCATCCCCCCGAACATAAATCTGCACTCCTGTTGCCGACAATTCATGAACCCGAAGCCTGTGCCCGACATCCTGTGAAAGTTCCAACATTACCCGATAAACCTCTTCATTGTTTTCAAGATCAGCCATACAAGTGATGCCGTGACCAACCGATTTTATAGGGGACTCAAAATCTTTGTGCATAACGCGGGATTGGTCATTCCCGCTTGCGTATGTCCATAGGGCATATCCATTAACACCTAAAAAACTTTTCAAATACTCCGGGTTTGTTTCCGCGATATCGCCAATGGTATGAATGCCACGGCTTTCCAATTTTTTTGTCGTAGCCGGACCGCAATATAGTAAATCCGAACAATGTAAAGGCCAAACCTTGTCTTTGAAATTTTCAACGGAAATTTCGGTTATAGCGTCCGGCTTTTTCAAATCCGATCCTAACTTTGCAAATATCTTATTAAAAGATACTCCGATACTAACCGTCAGCCCTAACTCTTCTTTTACGGAACGGCGGATCTTCTCTGCAATTTCCATCGCCGAGCCACAGCATTTTCTGCTCCCGGTAACATCAAGCCAACATTCGTCCATCCCATAGGGTTCAACTTGATCGGTGTACCTTTGATAAATTGCTCTGACCAGTTTTGAATATTTTAAGTACTGATCATATTGAGGGGGGACAAGAATTAAATCTTTGCAGAGTCGTTGTGCCTCCCAATTTACCATGCCTGTTTTAACACCGGCTTTTTTTGCTAAGTCGGATTTTGCAAGTACAATTCCGTGCCGCTCTTCGGTGGCTCCGCATACAGCAATGGCTTTTCCTCTTAACGAAGGATCAAGCATCATTTCTACGGATGCATAAAAACAATTCAGATCGCTGTGCAAAATAGCCCTTTCTGTGAACATTACGATTCCTTCCTTCAACCAATCAAGATTTTTTCAAAAATGGTGAACTTTCTATTGACAAGTTCACCATTTGATGTTAACATATGCTCGTCAGTTCACCATAAGTTCACCAAGATAATAACACCGCATATATGCGTTGTCAAGGAACTTTTCAAAAAAATTTATTGTACAAGGAGAAAGTCATGAAAACGTTTGCAGAAAAAGTAAGCACAGCACGGCACGAACTGAAACTCTCCCAAATGGAACTTGCCGAAATGGTCGAAGTTTCTGACCGTTCTATTAAAAGTTATGAAAATGGAAAAAAGAAACCGCGTGCTTCAACTTTATATAGACTCGCAAAAGCTCTACAGGTGTCGGTAACCTATCTTTCGGATGATGATTGTGACGATCCCAAGGCTGATATTGAAAAAGACCTGTACATTGAAGAAGCACACAGCAAATACGGCACGTCCGGAGCAAGAGATATGGATGGACTCTTAGCAGCGAACACAGCATTGTTTGCCGGGGGTGATCTCTCAGAAGAACAGAAAGACCGTTTTTTTGCCGCAATTGCAGCGGCATATGCCGCAAGCAAGGAAGAAGCAAAGAAGAAGTTCGGACCAAAAAAATCAAAATAAGTCCGTTTGTTGGGACACGAAAATTTGTATAATCGTATCAACAGTGATATACTGTTCTTCGAGCAGTTTCCTGAAACTCGGAGGGAGGGATTTAATTGACATATTCGGAAATTTGTTGTGAAGTTGAGAAAATTAAAGAGCGTTATGCCGAATCAGATCCATTTCGTTTAATCAAAGATATGGGAATTTTACTCATATTTAGTCAGCTTGGAACAGAAGAAGATGCAATAAAAGGTTTTTTCCTTGAAAACAAAAGGATAAAAACAATTACAATCAATTCCGATCTTCCTATCACGATTCAGAAAATTATTGCCGCACACGAACTCGGTCACGCCGTTCTACATAGACGCACCGGGGTTCACGCTTTCCACGAGTTCGGTTTGTTTGATGAGAGTTCGGAATTTGAAAAAGATGCAAACCTGTTTGCTGCCGAATATCTGTTGCCAGATGAAGAAGTAATGGATACGTTAAACTCCGATAGTACCTTTTTCTCTGCGGCGGCAACGCTGCGAGTGCCGATGGAACTGCTTGATTTTAAGTTCCGAATTATGAAGTGGCGGGGGTATAAACTTGTTGAACCGCCGATTCACTCCAACAGTAATTTTATGAAGAATATGGAGGTGCCGGGGGATGCAGACTTCTACTGTTAAGCCTCCGAAAGTTTACGTTGCCGTTAAAGCAGACTTCCGCGAAGACGGCACAATGCTCCCCAGAGAAATACAGTGGGAGGACGGAGAAATTTTTAAGATCGATAGGATTAAGCATATTTGTCAGGCGGCAGCGTTAAAAGCAGGCGGACAGGGAGATCGATATACGATCATTACCCAGGGGCATGAAACTTTTTTATTCTTTGAACGCAGCGCCGAGTTGACCGGCAACAATATCGGTCGTTGGTTTGTAGAAAGACGGTAGTCCCCGTACATAACAAAAAGTCTCACAGGAGGTGGTTGTTGTGAAAAAAATACTTGCCGTTGTTATTGTTGTAGTTGCGATTATTATCATCTGTGCTTTTATTCCCGCGTTAAAGCCGGTCTTTACATTCTTGGGCGGTTCCTTGTTATCGCTTTATAAAGAATTTTTCCTCATGGATTCGCTAAAAAAGATTATCGTCTATGCTGTTATCCTCCTTGTAATCGGAATCTTGGGTTTTTCACTATCAAAAGCCACCAAGAAAAAAACATGGGCTGTAGCCGGTGGAGTCATAGATATTCTTGGTGTGATCGCAGGTATATTCGCAAACAAATAAATTGTCGCAAAAAAAGCTATCAGCGATATTTCTTCTAAATTATCGTTGATAGCTTTTTGCGTTTAATTTAACTGCATTTACCATACCTTTTGCCCGTACTATCCCGTCAAGATTAACGGTAAAATAAATACGGAAAAGAGTGTGATAAATAAATGGATGTAAATACCAAACTACAAAAATTACTCAATGCCAAGGGCTGGACTCCATATAGACTCGCAAAAAACAGCGGGCTTTCCGAATCCACAATACGAAACGTGTTTGTTAGAAATAACGTTCCTTCTATTTCTACGTTAGAGACGATCTGTCATGCTTTTGGCATAACTTTAGCGCAGTTTTTTACGGAAGGGGACGTTGTAGAATTAACCCCTGAGTTGAAACAGATATTTGAAATGTGGACGTACCTTTCCATCGAGCAGAAAAATGCAATTGTTGTGACCATGCAATCAATGCTGAAAAATCAATAAGGGAAAATAACATAAAGAATAACATTCTGCTTGCTATGAATGAAAAAGGGAGCTGCCAAATCGAGACGGCTCCCTTATATATTTATTCCTTCTATGCCTTATTGTTCTGCCTTTATCGAATTAACCATTTCCAAAAGTGCCTTCTTTGATCTTGGAGATAGGTCAACCCAAACGTCAAACAACTCTTTTAGTTCCGGCGTCAATTCAACCATTTCGCCCTCGGCAAAGAACTGCGCCAGAGTAATGCCCATTCCATTGCAAATCAATTCTAATGTAGGCATTGAGGGGACGGTATTTCTATTTTCCATGTTGTATGCGGTTGCTTCCGGTATGCCGCATTCTTTTGCCATTTTATAATACGACCAATTGCGCGCCTTCATCAATTGTCTTACTCTTGCAAGCACATCCACGTTTATCACTCCCATTCTGAATAATATTTTACCCTCAGAAGGGAGAATATGATATTTGTAGAAAGGGGTGTTTATACTATCACTTTGACAAGTAATTTTTTAAATGCTATATTACTGTCGGGGTGATCAAAATGAGTGAACAGGAGAAAAGATTACATCGGGTTTGTTTCACCGGACATCGTCCAGAAAAATTAAAATTATCTGAAGCGGAAGTCAAGGAATTTTTGGAAGTCCAAGTGCGGCAAGCAATAGACGACGGGTATATAACATTTCTCTCCGGCATGGCGCGCGGTGTAGATATTTGGGCTGCCGAAATTGTTTTGAAAATCAAAAATGAGGGGAAGCCAACCCATTTGATTTGCTGCATTCCATACGATAATTTTGAAATTCGGTGGTCTGATAACTGGCAACGGAAATATAGGGAATTGATTAAGCAAGCGGACATTGTTACATACACGAGCCACGAATATTATAACGGTTGTCTGCAAAAAAGAAACATTTTTATGGTCGACCATGCTGCGCGGTTAATTGGCGTCTATAATGGAGAGCCAGGGGGAACAAGGAATACAATCGAATACGCAAAGAAGCGGGGAGTTGATATTAAGCTCCTATAATTTTTGTCTCAAATACTATTCAAATATATAGTAAATATATAGCACATTGAACAGTATTTATTCCTGCTTTTTGGGTATGTATACAAAGTTGATTTAACGCATTGATTTACCCGTCACAAAAGCAACAAATTATGACATTACATTTTAGAGAAACTCATACAGTGAACAACACTTTCCGCGAAAACGACTTTATATTATTTGCTCTCGTTCAATTTGATCTCTGGATCAAAACGAGAACGGTTATCCGCCATTTTTTTCTGAGTACCGGGAAGATCGAATGATTCTAATTTGAGTTTCTCTTTTTTTGTCCAAGGTTATAGTGAAGTGCCGAATTGTGTCGATGACGTGTTGTTAATGTAGCCTATATGCAGAAAAATCGAGAAAAGCCTTGTAGAGTCCATTGTAACGGACAACCAACAGGGGATTTTTCTTGATTTTTTATTTTTATAACTGTAAAATAAAATTGTTTTTCGCAATAATGCGTTTTTTCCAATCTTCGCATTGAAAAACGCAGCTTTTCATGCTAAAATAACAATGAATTTTTGTACCAATTTGTCGTTTACGGAGGTATAGCCGATGGCAGAGAAAACAAACGCAAATATCGGATTTGAAAAACAGCTCTGGGATGCTGCGTGTGTCTTATGGGGGCATATCCCCGCGGCTGAGTACAGAAAAGTCATCATCGGCTTAATTTTCCTGCGTTATATATCCGCCGCTTTTGATAAACGCTATCAGGAATTGGTGGCGGACGGCGACGGTTTTGAAGATGACCGCGACGCATACACAATGGACAATGTTTTCTTTGTGCCCGAAGAAGCGCGTTGGTCAACCATTGCGGCGGCAGCGCATACCCCGGAAATCGGAACGGTGATTGACAACGCCATGCGCGCGATTGAGGCGGAGAATAAAACGCTGAAAAATGTACTGCCGAAGAACTATGCAAGTCCCGATCTGGACAAGCGGGTCCTGGGTGACGTTGTTGATATTTTTACAAACAATATTGATATGAGCGATACCGAAGAGAGTGAGGATTTGCTCGGTCGCACCTATGAGTATTGCATCGCGCAGTTTGCTGAAAAAGAGGGCGTCGGCGGCGGTGAATTCTATACGCCGTCCAGCGTGGTAAAAACACTTGTTGCGATCCTCCGTCCTTTTGATAACTGCCGTGTGTATGATTGCTGCTGTGGTTCGGGCGGGATGTTCGTTCAAAGCGCAAAATTTATCCGGGCGCATTCCGGCAACCGTGGCACCATATCTGTGTATGGACAGGAGGCGAATGCCGATACATGGAAAATGGCAAAAATGAATATGGCGATTCGCGGGATTGATGCCGATTTCGGTCCCTATCAAGCGGATACCTTTACAAATGATTTGCATCCTACCCTTAAAGCTGATTTTATCCTTGCAAATCCGCCGTTTAACTATCATCCGTGGAATCAGGAAAAGCTGACGGACGATGTGCGGTGGAAGTACGGGCTTCCCCCTGCCGGGAATGCGAACTATGCGTGGATTCAGCACATGATCCACCATCTCGCACCAAACGGAAAAATCGGGCTTGTGTTGGCGAACGGCGCGCTTTCCACACAGAGCAGTGGTGAAGGTGAAATTCGCAAGAGAATCATTGAGGATGATTTGATTGAGGGCATTGTCGCTATGCCCACACAGCTTTTCTACAGCGTGACGATCCCGGTTACGCTATGGTTTATATCAAAAAATAAAAAGCAAAAGGGAAAAACGCTGTTTATTGACGCCCGAAAAATGGGGCATATGGTTGACCGCAAGCATAGAGACTTTACTGAGGATGATATCCAGAAGCTGGCGGATACCTTCGAGGCTTTCCAGAACGGAACGCTTGAGGATGTAAAAGGTTTTTGTTCTGTTGCTACCCTGCAGGATATTGCAAAACAGGATTATATCTTAACCCCCGGTCGTTATGTCGGCATCGAAGAACAGGAGGACGACGGAGAGCCATTTGAAGAAAAAATGGCTCGATTGACTTCTGAGCTTTCGGATATGTTTGCAAAATCCCATGCGCTTGAGGAAGAAATCAGGAAAAAACTGGGGGCGATTGGGTATGAAGTTTGAATCTGTCAAAATTGCCGATCTGATTTCCGAAATCTCAATGGGACCATTCGGGTCAAATATCAAAGTTGAATGTTTTGTGGATGATGGAATCCCGGTTCTAAATGGTAGCAATCTTGAAGGATATGCTTTGAAAGAAGATTCTTTCAGATATGTTACCGAAGAAAAAGCTGATTCACTTGGCAAAGCAAATGCTTATCGTGGAGATGTTGTGATAACCCATAGAGGGACTTTGGGACAAATTGTTTTTATCCCGCAGAATTCTAAGTATAACCGATATGTAATATCTCAAAGTCAGTTCCGAGTTAAATGCAATGAACGACTTTTGCCGGAATATTTAGTATATTATTTTCACACGAGGATTGGTCAATATAAGTTGCTCTCCAATTCTTCTCAAGTGGGGGTTCCCGCATTAGCAAGAGCATCCACTACATTTCAGATGATAGAAATTGAAGTGCCGGAAATCAAAACTCAACGAAAAATTGTCGGCCTTTTGGAGTCAATCCGACAAAAAATAGTTATCAACAATGAGATAAACAATAATTTACTTCAGCAAGCGCAGGCCTTGTTTATATCGTGGTTTGTAGACTACGAGCCATTCGGTGGTATCATACCAGACGATTGGAAAGATATATCTGTTTATGATCTTGCCGATTATATCAATGGTGCAGCTTTCAAGAAGAACGAATACTCCGATACTGGCTTGCCGATTATAAAAATCTCCGAGCTTAAAAACGGAATTACAGATTCTACGCAACGCTGCTGTGTCACAAAAGATGACAAATATTATATCGATGACAGGGATATTCTGTTTTCTTGGTCAGGTAATCCTGACACATCAATAGATGCCTTCATATGGAGTATGGGGCGTGCAATACTTAACCAACATACATTCCGTGTCGTATCTAAATATGATGCTCCGGCATTCACTTTCTTTTTGCTTAAGTATCTGAAACCACAGTTTACACATATAGCAAGCAATAAACAAACGACCGGTCTCGGTCATGTTACCGTAGCAGATCTTAAGAGGATGCAATTCAGAGCTAATGCAGGAACTATCGCAGAATTCAATTCCATTACTATGCCGATGTTCGATCTGATTTACTCGAACTATAAGGAAATACAGCAATTATCGGTTCTTCGTGATACATTGTTGCCTCAATTGATGTCCGGTGAACTGGATGTCTCCACCATCGACTTCTAAGCCGCTAAATTATTGTTTATATAATCACCAGCTCCCACCAACGGCGGGAGTAACCAAAGGAACTGCCGTTGAATCGTCGTTCTCTTGAGATAAAAAACAAAAGGAGAATCTCAGATGAAAGACGAAAAACTGAATGAAGTGTTGCAAGGAATGTTGCCATACCTTGACAATGCGCAAATGGAGCAGCTCAAACGTGTATTGCAGCATACGTTTTGGAATTGTACCATAACCGAAGATACAGAATCAGGGAATGAAGAAGATCAAAACAGTAAGCTGGTAGACTTATTTCTCGCATCCAAACGAGTGGAAGGTTGTTCTGAAAAAACATTGCATTATTACAAATCTACGATTGATATTACTCTAACCGAAATCGGAAAAGACATCCGGCATATCGACACTGAAGACCTGCGGCAATACTTGACCGGTTACCAACAGAAAAAGAATTCAAGCCGTGTTACGATTGACAATATCCGTCGTATTTTATCAAGTTTCTTTTCCTGGCTGGAAGATGAGGACTATATTTTGAAAAGCCCTGTCCGCAGAATTCATCGCGTCAAAACAAGCACAGTAATTAAGGAAACGTATACGGATGAAGCCCTCGAAACCATGCGCGATCATTGTGTTGAATTGCGCGACCTTGCCATGATCGATCTGCTGGCGTCAACCGGAATGCGTGTCGGAGAAATGGTGTTGCTAAACAGAGAAGATATTGACTTTAACGAACGGGAATGTGTCGTTTTCGGTAAGGGCGATAAAGAACGGCTGGTATATTTTGATGCGCGGACAAAAATCCATTTACAGAATTATCTTGCAAGCAGAACGGATACGGAAGCTGCGTTATTTGTTTCGTTGCGATCTCCGCATACGCGGTTAAAAATCGGCGGTGTGGAAACAAGGCTGCGTGAAATGGGAAAACAGCTCGGCATTCCCAAAGTCCACCCGCACAAATTTCGCAGAACACTTGCAACAATGGCCATTGATAAAGGAATGCCCATTGAGCAGCTTCAACAGCTATTGGGACATCAACGAATAGATACCACGTTGAAATATGCGATGGTTAAACAGAGTAACGTAAAGTTGGCGCATAGAAAGTTTATTGGATAGGAGATTGCAAATGAGGAAAATAAAACTGGGGGATGTCGCAGACATTACAAAGCTCGCGGGATTTGAGTTTACGAAATATATGAAATACAATGATTATGGCGAGATAATTGCGTTAAGGGCTCTGAATTTGCGCAATGGCAGACTTGATTTGTCTGATATCAAAAGAATCGACAAGAGCGTTTCAAATATGTTATTGAGGAGCAAGTTATTTGTTAATGATATTCTCTTAACATATACTGGAAACGGTTATGGAGATTGTGCAATTATTGAAGAAAATGATAAATATCATTTAGCGCCAAATATTTGCAAACTTTCACCGGACAAAGAGAAAATTGACCCATATTATTTATATTCTGTCGTTCGAAATCCATCCTTTCGACTCCTTATGTCTAATTATGTTACTGGTAGTGGTCAACCGACAATACCAATGAAAACAATAAGGCAGCTGGAGATTGACTATCCCAAAATAACTATACAAAAAAGCATAGGAAAAGTTTTGCGTACGATTGATGAAAAAATAGCTCAAAATGAAAAGATAAACAATAATTTAGCGGCTTAGAAGTCGATGGTGGAGACATCCAGTTCACCGGACATCAATCGAGGGAGTAAGGTATCCCGCAACTCAGCAAGTCTCTTGTTTTCGAGACAATTAACAACTATTTGATTAACCATAGGCGAAGTTATCTCATCAAACTGATCAAGTGTGTGGTTATCAGGAAGATAAAACACAAAAGCATCGTAGTCCTTCTTACCGATATGGATGACAGTTGTTGCCACTTGTGTCTGCTCAATTCGATATAGTAACGGTTTTATTGTAAACAGCACAAATGCTTTGCCCTTTGGACGCTTATTATCAAAAATACAGACTCGCTGATTTAGCCATGCGTCGGTATTTCCCCAGATATATGGTCGGAATCCGCCATCCATGCCAACTACGATATCTCCGGGGTGTATTAAATGGCCTTTAGGGTGATTTTCGGTAGTGTATGTAACGAACTCTTGCTCTTTTAAATCACGGATACGGATGATAGGAATACCTACACCATCGGTATTAAAGAGTTTTGATGAAAAAGGAGCACCATAGATAATATCAGCTATGGAGTAGATATTTGATTGTTTCCAGATCGGTGGACGATTTCCATTGAAAGGAACGAAGTCAGTAAACCATGCCTTATAAAGCGACTCCATTTGCAGAAATAAATTATTGTTTATCATAGAATCGATCAAGAAAAGGAGAAAAAGGTATGCCCGGATTTTACACCGAAGCTGATTACGAAAACTCGGTTATAGAGCTTTTTCGCAATTTGGGCTATACATATCTCTATGGACCGGAGGTCGAAAGGGATTTCAAAAGCCCCTTGCATGAACCGGAACTATACGATGCACTGCATCGGCTGAATCCCACGATGCCGGAGGACGCCATCAGCGACGCTCTTGACAAACTGCATAATTTTGAAAACGCCGAGTTTGTGCAAAAGAATGCGGTGTTTATGGAGTATTTGCAGCACGGCGTGGAGGTGCGTTATTTCGACAGTGGTGAGGAACGCTCCGGACTTGTCTATCTTGTAGATTATAAAAATCCTGAGAATAACTCTTTTATCGTTGCAAACCAATGGACGTTTATTGAAAACAGCAATAAGCGCCCGGATATTCTGTTATTCTTAAACGGTCTGCCTGTTGTTATCGTAGAATTAAAATCGCCGTCCCGCGAAGAAACTGACGCCTCTGAAGCCTATTTGCAGCTTCGGAACTATATGCAGGAAATTCCCTCCCTGTTTATTTATAATGCAATTTGCGTTATGAGCGATATGGGAACGTCCAAAGCCGGAACGATCACCTCCGGCGAGGATCGTTTTATGGAATGGAAAACGAAGGATGGCAGTTATGAAAATACCCAATATGCGCAGTTTGATACCTTCTTTGAGGGAATGTTCCAAAAAGAACGGCTGCTTGATATTATAAAGAATTTTATTTGCTTTTCCAATGAAGGTGTCAAGCGTTTTAAAATACTTGCCGGATACCATCAGTATTTCGCCGTCAAAAAAGCGGTCGAATCCACAAAACGAGGCACTGAAACAGACGGTAAAGGCGGCGTGTTCTGGCACACACAGGGCAGCGGAAAATCCCTATCTATGGTGTTTTATGCGCATCTGCTGCAGGAGGCGCTTGACAGCCCGACAATTGTGGTTTTAACCGACCGTAACGATTTGGATGATCAGCTGTACGGGCAGTTTGCAAAATGCAAAGAATTTCTGCGGCAAGACCCGGTTCATGCACAAAGCCGTGAGCATCTGAAAACTTTGCTTGACGGCAGACAGGCAAACGGGATTATTTTTACAACCATGCAGAAGTTTGAGGAATCCCACGAGCCGTTGTCTGAGCGCAGAAATATTATTGTGATGGCGGATGAAGCCCATCGCGGTCAATACGGACTCACCGAAAAAATTAAAATTACAAAGAATGAAGCCGGCGAGGAGATTGCCAAGCGTGTGGTTGGAACTGCTCGGATTATCCGCAACAGCCTGCCAAACGCGACCTATATCGGTTTCACCGGAACACCGATTTCCGCCAAAGACCGCAGCACCCGCGAGGTGTTTGGAAATTATATAGACGTCTATGATATGACGCAGGCGGTGGAGGACGGTGCAACGCGCCCTGTCTATTACGAAAGCCGTGTTATAAAGTTGAAGCTTGATGAAACGACGCTTAAGCTGATCGATATAGAATACGAGATTATGTCAAACAATGCCGACCCCGACGTCATTGAACGAAGTAAGCGGGAGCTCGGACAAATGGAAGCCGTGCTTGGGAATGACCAAACCGTCAATTCCCTTGTTTCGGATATTCTCGATCATTACGAAAATTACAGAGAAAGTCTCTTGACCGGGAAGGCGCTGATTGTTGCGTATTCCCGTGCTATCGCGATTAAAATATATCGGCGCATTTTAGAGCTCCGCCCCGGTTGGTCGGAAAAGGTCGCCGTTGTTATGACCGACAGCAACAAAGACCCGGAGGATTGGCGAAAAATTATCGGCAACAAACACCACCGGGACGAGCTTGCCGTTCAGTTCAAAGATAACGACAGCCCCCTGAAAATCGCCATCGTCGTAGATATGTGGCTGACCGGCTTTGACGTGCCGTCGCTTGCCACAATGTATGTGTATAAGCCCATGTCCGGCTATAACCTGATGCAGGCAATCGCCCGCGTCAACCGTGTATTCCGCGATAAAGAGGGCGGACTTGTGGTTGACTATGTCGGCATCGCCTCCGCGCTGAAACAGGCAATGAACGATTACACCGTGCGTGATCGTAAGAACTACGGCGACACGGACGTCGCAAAGGTCGCATACCCGAAATTCCTTGAGAAACTGTCCGTTTGCCGCGATCTGTTCCACGGATACGATTACACTTTGTTCTCAACCGGAACCGATCTCGAACGCGCAAAAACGATCAGCGGAGCGGTCAACTTTATCATGGATCGCACCAGAGAAAAAGAAAAGGAATCCTTTGTTAAAGAATCCCTGCTTATGCATCAGGCGTTGTCTCTTTGTTCCTCTCTTGTGGAAGAAGATATGCGTTTTGAAGCAGCATTCTTTGAGTCTATTCGCGTGCTGCTGATTCGGCTTTCCAATCAGGGCGGCAAGAAGAAAATTTCTTTGCCGGAAATGAATGCGCGAATCAATGAGCTGCTGAAGCAGAGCATAAAAAGCGATGGTGTCATTAACCTGTTTTCAGATGTTGATACGGAGTTTTCGCTGTTTGATCCGAAATTCCTTGAAGAAATCTCCAAGATGAAAGAGAAGAACCTCGCCGTCGAATTATTAAAACGGTTGATCGCGGAGCAGGTGCAGGTTTACCGGAGGACGAACGTCGTAAAATCTGAAAAATTCAGCGAGATTATACAGCGGGCTATGAACGCCTATCTGAATGGTATGCTGACCAATGAGCAGGTTATCGAAGAACTTCTGAATCTTGCGAAGCAAATAGCGGATGCGAAAAAGGAAGGCGAAAAGCTCGGTCTGACCGCCGATGAGCTTGCTTTCTATGACGCGCTCACAAAACCGCAGGCGATTAAAGATTTCTACGAGAACGAGGAACTCATCGCTATTACAAAAGAGCTTGCGGAAACGCTGCGCAAGAACCGCACCATAGATTGGCAGAAACGCGATTCCGCAAGAGCAAGAATGCGTATGATGATTAAAAAACTGCTGAAAAGTCATAGGTACCCGCCGGAGGGTATGGACGACGCGGTGCAGACCGTTATGACGCAATGTGAGCTTTGGACGGATAATAACGATATGGAAAACTGGGAGGCAGTATGAAACAGCTTGGATTATTGCAGGAGATAAAAGATTTACGCGAAGTTTGGCCACACGAGGCGCTGGATTTCACCCCGTGGCTTGCGGAGGAAGAAAACCTTGCCTTGCTTTCGGATGCGATAGGTTTAGATATTACCGTAGACGAAACCGAATCTTCCGTCGGTGATTTTCATGTGGATATTTTTGCGACCGAAACCGGAACGGACAGAAAGGTCATCATCGAAAACCAGCTTGAAGATACCAACCACGACCACCTCGGCAAGCTCATTACATACGCCTCCGGTAAATCCGCCGACGTCATTATTTGGGTTGTCCGTCACGCAAGAGAGGAACATAAAGCCGCAATCGAGTGGCTGAACAATCATACCGACGAAAACATTGGGTTCTTTCTCTGCGAAATCAAATTATATCGTATTGGCGATTCCGACCCGGCGGTGAAATTTGAAGTTATCGAAAAGCCGAATGATTGGGCGAAGGAGATCAAGAAAAATACGGGGCTGAACGAAACGCACCAATTCCATCTCGATTACTGGACCGCATTTAACAACTATGCCTTTCAAAACACAAAATTCTCCCGGAATTTTAATCAAAGGAAGGCGTCCTCCTCTCATTGGATGGATTTAAGCGTCGGCAATTCCGCCTGTCACATTGCCATCTCTCGCATTACAAAGCGAAGTACATTGGAAATCGAATTATATATCAACGACGACAAAGAATTATTCCGCTCTTTGTTGGAGCATAAGGACGCCATTGAGAAAGAAAGTGACCTCCGTTTTGATTGGCGGGAGCTTCCAAACCGAAAAGCCAGCAGGATCATTCTTGAAAAAGAGGTGAACTTGAACGTGCAATCCGAATGGAATGCACAGTTCGATTGGATCATGGATGTGTGCCTGAGAATGAAAGCCGCTTTCAAAAAATATTTATGAGGTGGAACATGAAAAAAATTTGCATCTCGCTTATATCTGTAATTATAGTTGCATCTGTTATTTTGTCCGCTTGCGGGGCTGCAACCGCAACGCCTTTAGCAAAGTACCTTGGCGGTGAGATCAAAGATGTGACGATGAACGATGAGAGCTACCGTTTGGTTTGCGTCTATACCGAATATACCAATAACAGCGGTGAAACCATGTTGCCCGCAGATGAAGTGAACATCAAAGCGTTTCAGAATGGTGTTGAAATTCCCGTAATTGTATTTACCGGAGAAAAAATCGACGAGTATATTCAATGCGATACCGCAATACAAACGGGAACGACGGCCAAGGTAATATGGACATTCCAGCCGGAAGACGATTCTCCGGTTTCCTTGGAATTTTCGGATGGACAAACATTCTTGATTGAGTAGGCATCATTTTAAGCTGATCGTGTTTGGTATTGGCGTCGGATACGAGAATAATGAAAATCCAATCAACAGTATTCGGACAGAGCGCAAGGGGCTGGACGAAGTGACGTTCAGGGATTGATTTAATATAGGGTTTTTTTGTAGCAAAATAAGGAGGTCACCATTATGGATTTTTTAGAATTAGCAAAGGAAAGATATTCCGTAAGGAAATTCACCGATAAACAGGTGGAGCAGGATAAGCTCGACAAGATTTTGGAAGCGGGAAACGTCGCACCGACAGCGGTCAACTTTCAGCCGCAGAAGATTTATGTACTGCAAAGCGCGCAGGCATTGGAAAAAGCAAGGGCGCTGTGCTCCTGCACCTATGGCGCGCCGACTATCCTGCTTTTTGCCTATGATGACGATAAGGATTGGGATAACCCCAAACAGGCGGGCATCCATTCCGGCGAGCAGGACGTAAGCATTGTCGCCACGCACATTATGTTGGAGGCGTGGAATTTGGGCGTAGCGTCCTGCTGGGTAAACCTGTTCCCGAATTACGAAATCGCCAAGGCATTCGGTCTGCCCGAAAACGAAAAGGTTGTTCTGATGATGCCGCTCGGCTACGCTGCCGAGGACGCGAAGCCGATTGAAAAGTGGCATAATTTCTGTAAGCCGATAGACGAAACCGTAAAGTATCTGTGAGGGCGTATGCGTATAACGATTAACATATATTACACCGGCGCAAAAGATTCCGCCCGGAAATTCGCGGAAGAAATGGAGCGAAGCGGCGTGGCAGATGCAATTCGCGCGGAGGTGGGCAATTTGCGTTACGAATATTTCTTCCCGATGGACGATCCTGAAACTGTGCTGCTCATTGATTCGTGGCGCGATCAGGCGGCTATTGACGCGCACCATGCGTCTGAGATGATGTCGCAAATCGCTGCGCTTCGTGAAAAGTATGATCTGTACATGAGAGTCGAGCGTTTCATCGGTGACGATGCGGACACGGACAAGGAATTTATACGATAGTATGGGTACAATTCTTGAAGACAATTTAACGATTACAGGACGATTTAACGATTATCGGGGACAATTTAACGGTTACAAGACGATTTAACGATTACCCCCACAATTTAACGAGTACACGGACATTTTAACGATTACAAAAATAAACGTCGTGAAAAAATGCCCTGAAAACGCAAAAATCCCGCCTCGGAAACGGCTCCGGAACGGGCGTTTTTACGTGGTCGGGAGGGTGAAATCCCTTATATGTCAACAGATTCGAGCAAAGAAATAATCCTACGGAAATTCTATCAAGATTACCGTAGGATTATGGTGCGGATGAAGGGACTTGAACCCATATGAAATTGCTTTCACTAGAACCTGAATCTAGCGCGTCTGCCAATTCCGCCACATCCGCGTGTGGTGTTTTTGCCTGAAATTTTTACGAGGCACAGGCAACCTCTGTATGGTCAACCTCTCATAAAAAAGAGGAGAGCCAGCTGAAAATGTGGGTGCGAAATCGAGGAGCTGACTTGTCAGCTTTTCGATTTCATTGCGCCGCCGGTGCGATGAAATCGCGAAATTTTTGAGGGCTGAAACGATGTTACCGCGAGGTAATGTCACCTGAATCTAGCGCGTTGCTCCGTCAGAAACACAGTCGTCTTGCTCGCTTGGAGCGCTTCGCAACACTCCTTGTTTCTTCCCCTCAAAAGTCTTGCCTGCTTCTGCCACCGGCAGCGGCAAGCCTTTTTCGCCCAATTCCGCCACATCCGCATGTCTGGTGTTTCGTTAATTTTTACACGGAGCGAAACTCTCCGAGGGCGAGACTGTCATCTTAACCGCCTTGCCGCATGGTCTTGTAACCACCAGACTTTTAGTATTATATCCTATTCTCCCGGCATTGTCAAGAGAATAATAGAATTTTTTCAACAAGTATAACAGAAATTTTTATAGGAAGTCCATTCAAGTCCCTTTGCATTTTTTCATTCTCGCCGGCTTAGGATATGATGGATAAAAAAATACACATTAAAATACCGAACAATATTGAAACTATAAAAACGATCCCGCCGCAAAACGGATACGTTGCTTTGCGGCGGGTATCTGACATTTTTACACGCCGTACGGCGTCGGCGGAACGTTGATTGTTACGTCGCTTAACGGGAAGGCGCAGCAGGGGTGAATGTAGCCGTAGAGCTTATCCGCCATGCGTCTGCCGTCCACACTTTCGGGCACGTACACCTCGCCGCTGATCAACTGAGAACGGCACCAGCCGCATCTGCCGCTGCGGCAATCGGACGGCGCATGTATGCCCGCCGCTTCCATGGCGCGCAACAGGGAGGTGTTTGCGGGGCAGTCGACGGTCTGCTCCGTGTCGGCGATGCGCACGGTCAGGCGATAGGTCTTTTCTGTGTCGCCGGGATAATCCGCGTTTTTCTCGGGGTGGAAATATTCGCCGAACAGCTCGTGCCGGACAAACTTGCGGCGAATGCCGAGCGTCGCGATCTCTTTGTCTGCAAAATCATACATTGCCTGCGGTCCGCAGAGGAAAATAGAGTAGTCCCCGCTTTCGGGCGCGTATTTTTTTATAAGCGCTGCGGTGATAAAGCCATGTTCGCAGTCCGTAGCCGTCTCTTCACTGAGGACGTTCACAAGCTTGATTTTCGGGCAGGTTTTCGCCATTTCGGCGATCTCGTCGCTGAATACCGCGTCGCCCAGTGTACGGCTGCCGTAAAGGAGCGTCAGGCAAAAATCCTCGTCGCCCTCAAATATTGCCTTTGCAAAGGCGCGGAACGGCGTGATGCCGCTGCCGCCGGCGATACCGACGACTGTTTTGGCATCGCGCAGGGGCTCATAGGTGAAATCCCCCAGCGGCGCGGAAGCGACGACCGCTGTTCCTTGTATCCAGTGATCCAAAATATACGCCGAGGCGATGCCGTCCTCTACGCGTTTTACGGTGATGCGCAAGGCGCCGTCCAGCGTGTCGCGGGGCGAGGACGCGATGGAATACGGGCGGGAGACGGTTTTGCCGTCAATATCGAGACGTATCACGATATACTGCCCCGCGGAGAACCACGCGAGTTTCTTTGTGCCCTTTGCCGCGTCCGGTTCCAGCACAAAGCTTTTCATATCGGGACTGTGGGAGATGATCTCCTTGACCTTGAGACGCTGTACGCCGGGGTGTAGCTCCGCGGCAAGCTTATTCGGCGCGTAGGCGTAAAGGTCCTTCGTCGGCGCGTTCTTAGAGACGCCCACCGCTTTGAGGCGGTTTGTAACGAGCTTTAAGAAATCCGCACGGCTGAATTTTTTTACATTATTGCTGTTTTTTGCCATCATTTTCCCCTCCTGAGATCCTTGATCACGTCTTTTGCGGTCATCGCGCCGGTGATATAGGCGGAAGGATAGCCGTCGCCGCGGACGCCGTGTCCGCCGCAGAAGTACAGACCGGGGATTTTGTTTTCCATATCTTTCAGCGCGGTACGGGCAACGACGTTGTCCCATGTTTCGTTGGAATAGCCGTAAATCGCGCCTTCGGGCGTGCCGAGGTATCTTGCGAAGGTGACGGGCGTTGCGACAACGATCTCCTCAATATGCGGGATCACGGAAACGCCCATGGTCTGCTCGTAATCGCGGATATACTTTTCGGCGATGTCGTTTTTGAATTTCTTGTAGTCCTGCGCCTTGAGATCTTCCGGAAAATCCCCGGGCATGAACGGAATGGTAAAGAATAAGGTGCAGGTGCCCTCGGGCGAAGAGCCGGGCAGCGCCTTATTCAGGCAGTTCACGACATACATGCCGAAGTTGCCGCGATCATCAAACTGTTTTCTGGAATCCGTGTCGGACGAAATGAACACGCTGTAATCGGTAACGCCCAGCGTCTCCATGGAGCAGTCCAGACCGAGATATACCGTAGTAAAGGTCATGCCGAACTTTCTTGCGTTTGCCAATTTTTTCGCCGACGCGGGGATCGCCGACGTATTCGAGCGGTTAAATACGTTATTGGGTATAATGTTGGAAATGATCTTCTTGGCGAAATAGCGCTTTCCGTTTGCGATCACGCCGATGGCGGCGCCTTTTTCATTATAGAGAAAGCGCGTAACTTCGCTGTTATAGAGGATCTCGCCGCCATAGCTTTGCAGCGCCTTGACCAGCGCCACGGACAGCTCATGGGAACGGTGATACGGCATGGAGGGCGGCGTTTTCGCGAAAGCCGCCACAAGGCTGATGTAGTGCAGGGCGTTCAGATCGTCAGTGGGAACGCCCAGATAGCCCCAGTAGGTGCCCAGAATACTCTGCGCCTTTGCGGGAACGCCCAGCGCGTCCATAACGTCGTTCGTGCTGTGGGCGGCAACGCGCATAAAATCGCCGTATTTGGTATACAGCGCCAGCGGGTTGATGCCGTTCTCCTCGATATAATCCTGCGCGCCGTCCAGCTCAGCGACCAGATCGATGAAATTTTTCACGCTCTTACGGCAGCCGGGTACTGCCGCTTCCATGGAATCCAAAAAACCGTCGTAGCCGGGACGGATCACCACGTCGTAGCCGTTCTCTCCCTTGCAGATCGCGCGGAAAAGCGTGCTCTCGTAAGCGAGATCAACGTCTACGCCCAAACGCTCGAATATCTTTCTTGCGGAGTCCTGCGCCTCCGATGTGGCTTCATTGCATAGCTCGTGAAGCGCCGCCTCAAATTCAAACCGTCCGCGCACGAAGCTCGTAGCGCAGCCGCCGGGCAGGTTATGCTTTTCCAGCACCAGCGTTTTGAAGCCTTCTTTTGCGACAGTCGCCGCCGCGACAAGGCCGCCGTTTCCGGCGCCTACGACGATAACGTCATATTGTTTCATACAGTCACGCTCCTTTGTATCATAAGTTCAGACGGAAGGTCGGTCAGAGAAATAAGCCGGAAACAGCGAGTGCAGATGACGGGTAAAGATCTTATCGTATCCCTTTGCCCAGTTCTGCACCGCGGCGCGCGAATACTTCCTTGGGAGAAGCTCCGCCCATGCGAGAAACGCTGCCGTGTCCGCGACCGCGCCCGCAGCTTTTTTCAGCAGATCCCGGTCTTTAGCGAGCGTCAGCCCGCGCTTGGGCAGCTGCGGATCGAAATGCAGGAACTGCCGGATGCTGTGCTGATCCGCCGTAATGGTTAATTCACGGTAGGTGATGATCCCCGTATCGAAGGCATAGTCCATCTGCGCATGCGTGAGAGATGTAATCATGTCTTTTACCAACGAGATAGGCGCGATCCCCTTGCCGATCTTTTGGAAAAATTCGTATTGATACTGCCACAGGGTTTCGGCGGAATAGGTGCCGGTCGTGTCGGCGATGACGGCGTCCGCCAAAATCTTTGAAACCTCGATCGATGTGCTGATGCCGGAGCAATTGAGCGGCATGGTCATGAAAGCGGCGTCGCCGATCGCGGCGTAACCGTCGGCGACCATGATGGACAGCGGACGGCGGAACGGGATCGGCACCGTCTGCCCGCCCCGCAGTCTGGTTTTGCCGAGCTGCGGATTTTCCTGCCGGTAGCGTTCCGCGATTTCCTCCACTTCCTGCGCGGACGGCGGCGTCATGTGACCGATCAAAAGATCGGTATAGGTGTCCTGCGTGTAGATCCACGACAAGCTGAAGTCGCCGGGGTCCGGGCAGAACATGACCTTATAGACGTCCTTGACCGTTTTCGGGTCGACCGGCAAATCATAAAATGCCCGGTAGGTGTAGATCCTCTCGTTGCGCAGCGGGTGCTTTTGGATATGCAGGCAATCCGGCAGCTGGGTGCGGATCACGGATTCCATGCCCGCCGCGTCGATCACCAGATCGGCGTAGAAATCTCCTTGATCCGTCGAGACGCCGACGATGCGGTCGCCCGCCAGAAGGGGCGCCTTGATTGTGACGCCGTATTCCATTTTTACGCCGTTGTTTTCGGCAAACCCGATCAGCAGCTTGTAAATATCCCGGCGTTCCATGATGATCTCGATCTCATTTTGATTGTGGAATTGCTGCGGGATCTTGTGCGCTTCCGTGGTGTTGGGACCGAAATATGTAACGTCGGCGCGCCATTTCCAGGGAATGCCCACCGCCTCCGGGTGCGGGCAGCCGACGATTTGAAATACATTCGGGTTCAACGCGTCAAACCAGTCGTACCCCAGGTCTTCCTTTTTGTGCCGTTCATAAACGGTCACGTCAAAGCCTGCCCTTGCCAGCTGTGCGGCAGCCGTCAACCCGCCGTGACCGGCGCCGGCGACAATAATTTTTTTACCCATGAGAAGTCTCCTTTCTGCGCGGTTTCGCTGTTCATATCCAATTGTCCGCCAACGGCTCTTCGGAGAAATCGACAGCCTTGTTGGAAAGATCCGGATAGATGTAGCCGGGCTTCGGCGGCGCGCAGTTGTAGACCTTGTCTATATCCACATAGCTAAGCCCCAGCTTGCCCTTGTGGTAGTTGCCCTTGACAAGAACGACTTCCATATCCAGGCTCATGCCGTATACATTGACCCGCGCGCCCTCCTTGAGATCGGTCAGCATGCCGGAATACGGCGCTTTGGTAAAGACCAAGCGGCCGGACGAGGCGGTCTGCGCCTGAATAATGGGCACGATCTTCGGGTAGCCGTCCGCGCCTACATAGGCGATGAATTTCAGCGTCATGAGCCCCGATAAAAACTTTTTCGCCCATGGACGCAGCACCTGTTTCGCCTTGTTGCCCGCGTTGACGCCTTTCAACAGCATGACGCGGATCGCGTTGGCAACGACGCCTGCCATATTCAGCCCCTTGCGCTCGGAAATATCCCGCAGGTCTGCGTAGTGGACTTCCGAAACGCCAAAGTAGGTGTTGAACCGGAAGAGCGGGTACTCGTTCATGCGGACGTAGTCCTCGCCTTCGGTCACAAAATGGGTGAAGTCCATGGAACCTGTCCAGAAATCCCGACTGATCGACATGATGAGGAACCCAGTCTTGGGGTGTTCGTAAATGAGTTTTTTGCTGATGCCGCGGACAAATTCGCCGAACATCATTTTATCGTCGCCTTTGTTGAGCAGGGAGGACACAAGGCACATATGCAGATCTCCCGTGCCGTCTTCCATGGCGATAAGGGCAATTTTATAAGGATTGTCAAAATCTTTCATGTCATTCGGATTGACTTTATTCATCGTGTTTCCTCCTTTATGTTTCGGAATCTGTCCGGGCGGTCGCCCCGCTCCAGACCGCTTGCGGCGCGCCGCAGGAGACGGCAAGCGCCGTCAGCGCCTCCATGCGGGCTTTGGAAATGAGTCCCGCTTCCTTGAAGTCCCAGTCTTTGCCGAGCCGATCGTATTTGTCCCGGCACAGGTTGTTGAAGGCGCACAGCTCCCACTTTTCCGTTTTGTCCTGTACCAGCGTGGCGATGCCGCGAATGTTGTCATCTGTGTCGGTGGCGCCGGGAATGATGGGCGTGCGCACCCATATGCGCGTATCGGTGCCTTCGCATGCCGCGGTCAACCATTCAAAGTTGCTGATGATGCGCGCGTTGCCCTGCCCGGTGAACCGGCGGTGCTGCGCGTCGTCAAACAGCTTCAGGTCATAGAGAAAAATGTCCGTGACCGGCAGCAGCGCCTCAAAAACTTCTCTTTTTGCAAGGCCGCAGGTGTCGACCGCGGTGTTGACGCCCGCCTCTTTGAGCTTGGTCAGCAGCGTCAGCGCCTCCTGCCACTGCAGTGTGATCTCTCCGCCGGAGAGCGTAACGCCGCCGTCTTTGCCCCAGTAGGAGCGGTCTTTCATAACTGTGTCAAACAGCGCGTCAACGGTATAGTCCGTGCCCTTCAACTCCAGCGCCTGCGTGGGACACGCGGCGGTACAGGCGCCGCAGGCTTCGCACTGCTCGGAGGTATGCACGCCGTCTGTATCCAACCGAATGCCCTTTTGCGGGCACGTCTGTTCGCAGATGCGGCAGCCGATGCACCGTACCCCCAGCCATTCCACATGGCTTCGCGGGGGAATACTTTCCGGGTTGTGGCACCAGGCGCAGCGCAGGGGACAGCCCTTGACGAAAACCGTGGTGCGCAGCCCGGGGCCGTCTTCTGTGGACATGCGTTGAATGTCTAATACTTTCACGTCAATACCCCTTGTGGCTTTCGCGGGCAATGATCTCGTCCTGCAGCTCTTTCCCGACCGTTACGAAATACGCGTTGTAGCCGGTGATGCGAACCAGCAGATGCCGATAATCCTGCGGATGCGCCTGCGCATCCCGCAGAACGTCCGGATCGAGAATGTTGATCTGCAGCGCGGTGCCGCCGTTTTGGATATACCCCTTGAGGAAGGATTTGAATTTTTCTTTATGCGTTGGGTCGCGGATCAGCGAGGTGTTGAAGGTGATGGTGTGGCTTGCGCCGTTGGGCAGGTAATTGACGTACTCGCCGAAGTCGCCGTGCGCCGACTTGCCGCCGAGCGCCGTGCCGACGGAGTTGGAATTGGAGGTCGGACCGTTGACGTCCGCGCCGTTGGAGGGACAGATGGCGTTGGACAGGAACTGCGGGTTCTTGCGGCCGTTGGCGCTTGCCTTGAGAATGTAGGAGGAGCCGATCCAGTAGTTCCAGGACAGCATGCCCGGTCGGAACTGGCGGTTGGTGCTTTTTGTCTTGTACTTCCAAACCTCGTCAGCCCAGTTCTTCATGACCAGCTGCGCCATGGCGTCCGCCGCATCGTCGTCGCGGCCGTATTTCGGCGCGCGGTACTGGGCTTTCGCCTGCAGGATCTCATAGCCCTCCCAGTTGGCGCGCAGCGCCTTGACCAGCTCTTCGAGCGTACACTCCTTCTGATCGTAAACCAGATACTTCACGGCAAGCAGGCTGTCCACCGTTGTGGCAAAGGTAACGCCCTCCATGGTGACGAAGGAAATTTCCGCGCCGCCTTGGGTGACGTCGATGCCTTTTTCCGCGCAGCCTGTGACCAGTGTGGACAGATACGGGGTCGGGTTGAATTTTGCGCGAATGGATTCGGACAGCTCATAGTTATCCACCATTTTCCTGACGATGTAGGCGGTTTGTATTTGATAGGCTTTGAAAAATTTTTCCCAAGTGTCGAGGTCTTTCAGCTCGCCGGTCTGCGGTCCGTCCTGGGTCAGCTTGGTCGGCGCGCCGCCCATTTTGTCCTCATAGGGCTCCATATCCTTACCGTTGGCATAGACCAGCTCCAGCGCCTTCAGCAGGTTCAGGTTGTTGTCGACGGTGCCGCTGCGGTCATTGCCGACCATGGTGTTTTCCAGACAGCCGACCGGGGCGTATTCGCAGACGTTGTCCTGATTGATAAGACCGCCGCAATATTCGGACTCGCGCATCATACCCGCCATGGAGCGTTCGTCAAAATTGAGCAGGAAAGGCGCGCCCTGGGAGGTGGAGATCATATCCACGACTTTGTTGAGCAGTTTCTCCGGGGAGCCCCGATGCAGCCGGACGTTGGGCTTCGGCTCCAGAATCGGGCTCATATCGTCAATAACGTCCAGGAATAAATAGGTCAGCTCATTGGTCATGTCCTCCCCGTTTTTGCCCATGCCTGAAAGGGTCAGCAGCTGCCCGAAGCCGGCGGTGATGCCCTGATTGCCGCCGACGCGGATCATCGCGTCATACGCGGTGTTGCAGTGGAACCAGAAGCAGCCGAGGATTTCTTTCATGAAATCTTCGGTCATGCCCTCTGCGACGGATTTTTTATAATACGGATACAGGTACTGGTCGATACGGCCGAAGGACACGCCGGGACCCGGGTATCTCTCGTCGGACATGACCAGCATATGGGTCAGCCACAGGGACTGGATCGCTTCATAGAAATTCTCGGCGGGGTTCCACGGCACCTTGGCGGTGTTTGCCGCCATGACAAGAAGCTCTTCCTTTCGTTTGGGATCCTTGCATTTTTCCGCCTGCGCTTTGCAAAACGCGGAATATTTCTCCGCCAGCTCTTTGGGCATGGTGCATGCCGTCATCATGGCGCGAAGCTGCGCGCCCTTGCTGCCGTTTTGATCGGCGGGGGACAGGTCGCCGTAGAGTTTTTCAAGGTATTCATACTCCGCCTTGAAGCCCTTGTCGATGATTTTTTTGTAATTGGGAATGAGGTGCCCGGAGGTCGCGCCGGAGTTGCCGTAGCCGTGTTCAAAGAGGAAGAGCATGCTCTTTCTTGCCTCTTTTATCAGCTTGTCGCGCTCCTTCTGCTGCTTTTCGGTCAGGCACATGGAATACATCATGTTGAACCGCGCGCCGCACAGCAGATCGCCGGGCAGGATCTCCACCGGGAGACGCTCCACGACGCACTTCTTTGTAAAGTCCGCTTTGCGCTCCGCCAGAGACTTCTTCCAGAACGCGTCGTCCACCGGCACGACCTCCGAAATCTGTTTGAAGGACTGGACAAACGTCGAAAGGAAGCTGTAGTTTTCCGGAACGATGTAATAGGTCATTTCGTCAAACTGCGCGTCCCAGGGCGTTCCCGTGGTGTAGGCGTTGTACTCATTGTTCCACTTGCGGTTCGTGCCTTGAAAATAATAGTCTCTCAGCCACTTAACCCGGGGGCTCAGCGCGCCGGGTTTTTTCACCGCGTTTTCATACTTTGCTGCCATTGGGGGACCTCCTTTGTAATAGTTTGCGTGTAATGGTTTCACCGTGTTCCAATAAAAGCCGCATTTGTGCTTCGGCTTCGGTGGCGTTGTGGGTTTCGATCGCGCGGGCGATACGTTGGTGCTTCTCAATAACGAATCCGTAAACCTCCGGATCGTTATAGAAAAGCTTGATAAGGGGGTATGAGCTGTCTTCAAACGCTTTCATAATAATACTGTAGACCATGTTCCCGCTCATTCTGCAAATGGCGTAGTGGAAACGCAGGTCGCAGCGGCTTCGCTTTTTGGGGTCGTCCTCCGCCGCCTCCAGGGCGATGAGGGCGCGCAGCCTCCCGACGTCCTCCCGGGTGGCGTTGATGCAAGCCTTTTTTACGCATTCCAGCTCCAGAAACTTTCTGGATTCCAAAAGGTCGTTCAGCTGCTTCTCGTCGTACAGACCGTAGGCGACCAGATCCGACAGGATAGAGAGGTTGCCCTCGGTTTTCCAATCCGCGACTTCGATCCATTTTGTCGGGACGATCTTGATATACCCGTTGGATTCCAAATCCACCACGACCGCGTTGACGACGGAACGGCTGACGTCGTAAAGCTCCGTCATTTCCCGCAGCGTCGGGAGCCGATCTCCGGGCGCGTATTCCCCGGAAAGGATCGCTACTTTCAGTTTTTCGATGACCTGCGCGGTCAGGCTTTGTTTCATGCAATATCCTCCTTGGTGGTAATACCACCATCTTCATTGTAGCACAACGGCGGCGGCGATGTACAGCCGTAATTTTCCATAAAAAATAAATTGTCGTATTGTGCGTTTCGCCGAGGAGCCGTGGCGCGCATGCGCGAAAATGCCCGCACATTTGCCCGACCGGCTTGTTGCAATATGCTTCTTGCCGCTTGTTGCCAACCTGATTGATTTTTATGAGATAAAAAAGATTTGCATTCTTAATAACAATACTATATAATAAACTGTAAGTACATTGCCGTATCAGCGGCGGAACGGAGTTTTATATGGCTGCCGAATATTCTGTATCTCTGGCGAAGACGATCAAGGAGCTGGGTTTTGAACCGTTATACCTGCCCCGCGATTCCGGAGAGATCTATATCAATTCCAAAGAAGTGAACCGGCCCGGGTTGTTTTTTTCCGGCTACGACGGGTATTTTAATCCCGACAGACCGCATTTTGTCGGGCTCGCCGAAAAGGGGTATCTGGATTCCGTCAGTCCGGAGGAACGGGATCAAAAAATCAGTCATTTTATGTCAAAAAGACCTTGCCTTGTAGTGATCACGCGCGGGCTGGAGCCAATGGGCTGTATGCTGGAAAAAGCGGAGGAATACGGCGTCCCCGTGGTGCGCGCTATGAGCGGGACGTCCGCCTCTATGGCAAGTATGATCTCTTTCCTCGGCGTACAGCTGGCAGACCGGATTACCCGCCACGGCGTTTTGGTGGAGGTTTCCGGTGAGGGCGTATTGATCCTCGGCAGCAGCGGCGTCGGTAAGAGCGAGACTGCGGTGGAACTGATTAAGCGCGGACATCGTTTGATTGCCGATGATGCGGTGGAGATTCGCAAAGTGTCTGCCAAAAGTCTTGTGGGCAGCGCGCCGGATAATATTCGTCATTTCGTGGAACTGCGCGGCGTGGGCATTATCAATGTCAGCCGGACCTTCGGTACCGCGGCAGTCAAAATGACGGAAAAGATCGATATGGTCATTCAGCTGGAACCTTGGAATTCCGAGGCGGTCTATGACCGTATGGGTATCGAGGATAACTATGTGGACATTATGGGGGTAAAGATCCCCGCCATGGTGGTGCCTGTCAAGCCCGGCAGAAACTTGGCGATCATTATTGAGGTCGCCGCGGTCAGCAACCGACAGAAACGTATGGGGTATAACGCCGCTTATGAATTAATGCGCAATCTCGGCATGGAAGACTTTGAACCTGAAGCGCATGAACTGGATATTTGGAAAGGCTAAATTGGATCGGAGGCTGCTTATAAAATGTATAGAATCGGTGTGGATCTGGGCGGTACCAATATCGTCACAGGTGTTGTAGATGAGAATTATAAGATCATATCAAAAGCGGAGACGCCGACGAATATGCCGCGCTCCGCAGAGGAAATCTTTGACGATATTGCCCGGCTTTGCCGGGAGGCGCTGACCGCCGCGGGGATTTCCATGGCGCAGGTCGTGTCCGTGGGCATCGGCACACCCGGCTCCGTCAATAAGGACAACGGCTATATCGAATATGCCAATAACCTTGCGTTTCATCAGATCCCCGCGCAGGAGATGCTGCAGGCGCGTCTGGGAAAGCAGGTGTATCTTGATAATGACGCCAACTGCGCCGCGCTGGGCGAGGCGGTCGCGGGCGCGGGCAACGGCGTAAAGAATTTCGTCGCCGTAACGCTCGGTACCGGCGTCGGCAGCGGCATTATCGTGGACGGCAGACTGGTGGTCGGCGGGAACTTCGCCGCCGGTGAAATGGGGCATCACGTGATTGTGCATAACGGCATTCCTTGTAACTGCGGCAGAAAGGGCTGTTGGGAGAAGTATGCCTCCGCTACGGCGCTGATCACGCAGACCAAGGCAGCCATGGATGCCCATAAGGACAGCGCCATGTGGACGCTGGCGGGGGGCGATATAAATAATGTCAACGGCAGAACCGCTTTTGACGGCGAGCGGCAGGGGGACGCGTCCGCGCACGCGGTGGTTGAGACCTATATCGATTACGTCGCCTGCGGCGTGACGAATATCGTCAACACCTTCCAGCCCGATATGGTCTGTATCGGCGGCGGCATCAGCAACGAGGGCGAAAATTTGCTGGGACGCGTCCGCGCCATCGTGGAAAGAGACCGTTACAGCAAATATGCGAAGAAGCAAACGCAGGTCGTGAAAGCGGTGCTGGGCAATCACGCCGGTATCATCGGCGCGGCGCTGCTGGACGCATGATTTGTCGTCGCGGCGCATATATTACGGCGGAGGAATTCCCGTGAAAAATTACAGTGAGATTGTTGCCGCGCTGGACGCGGCGGATTGTAAATACAAGACGGACGCGCGATTCGACGCGCTGACAACCTTTCGGATCGGCGGCGCGATACCGCTGTTGATCCTGCCGGACAGCGCGGAAACATTAAAAAAGGCGTTGTCTGTGCTGAAAACTTATGATATGAACTATTTTGTGCTGGGGCATGGCAGCAATCTGCTGGCGCCCGACGACGGCGTCGCGTATCCGGTTGTATCGCTGACGGAGGGTGAATTTTCGTCAGTCCGTGTCGAGGGGGAGACGATCACCGCCGGCGCGGGCGCGCTGCTGGTATCGGTCTGCAACGCGGCGCTGGCGGCGGAACTGTCCGGTCTTGAGACCGTGTACGGTATTCCCGGCAGCGTTGGCGGCGGCGTATACATGAATGCCGGCGCTTACGGCGGTGAACTGGCGGACACGCTGGAAACCGTGTATTCCATGACTGCGGACGGCGAGATTATCGCGCGCGGCGTGGAGGCGCTGAACCTCTCTTATCGGCACAGCCTGTTTATGGAAAACGGCGAGATCGTGCTGCAAGCGGTTTTTCGCCTGCAAAAAAGCAGCAAGGAAGCGGTCAAGGCGGCGATGGAGGACTATATATCCCGCCGCAGGGACAAACAGCCCCTGCAATATCCCAGCGCGGGCAGCGTGTTCCGCCGTCCCGCAGGGCATTTTGCGGGCGCGCTGATCGAGCAGGCGGGGCTGAAGGGCTGCACCGTCGGCGGCGCGCAGGTCAGTGAAAAGCACGCCGGATTTATTGTCAATATCGGCGGCGCAACAGCCGAAGACGTGTCGGCGCTCATCCGGCATATTCAGCAAACGGTCTTTGCCGCGTCCGGCGTACGGCTGGAGCCCGAGATTCTTTGTTTGCGGTAGGAATGTTAACGATATGTCATTTTCATTTGAAGTAAAAAAAGAATTAATCGCGATTGAAAACAAGCCGTGCTGCGCTTTGGCGCAGAGCTACGGCTTTTTGCTCTTCGGCAGAACCTTTTCGCCCGCGTCGATCAGCCTGATGACGGATCGGGCGGAGATCGCCCGCGCTTACGCCGCAGCGGTCACGGCGGTCAGCGGCGCGATGCCGGAGATCAACTGCTCCGACGCGGGCAGATACACTGTGCGTGTAACGAGCGCCGCAGAAAGAAAGAAAATTTTGCGGGCGTTCGGTTACGACGGCAGAGAGGTCAGCACACGCCTGAATTTTGCCGTGATCCATAATGAGTGCTGCCGCAGCGCGTTTATCCGCGGAGCGTTTCTTGCCTGCGGATCGATCACCGATCCGGAGAAGGAATATCATATTGAGCTGCCTGTCAGCAGCCGGAACCTCGCCAACGATTTTGTCAAGGTTTTTGACGAGTACGACGGCAGAGATCCCGAGCTCGACGTCAAGCTGATCCCCGGGCTGTCCATGCGGGGCGGCGGCTACGTGATCTATTTTAATGACAGCGCTTCGGTGGAGGATTTTCTTTCCCTGACCGGCGCGCACGCAGCGTCCATGGCGGTGATGAACGCAAAGGTATATAAGGATATACGCAATAATGTGAACCGCCGCGTAAATTTTGAGACGGCGAATCTTCTGCGCAGCTGCGACGCGGCGGCGGAACAGATCCGCGCGATTGGCAAAATCAAAGAAAAGGGAAGTCTCAGCGTATTCCCCGAGGATATTCGACAATTGGCGGCGCTGCGGCTCCGGGAGCCGGAAATGAGCCTGCGGGAGCTGGGGGATATGATGGAACCGCCCCTGTCCCGCACAGCGGTCAATTACAGGCTGAAAAAAATTCTAAAGTATGCGGAATCGCTGTAACGGAACGGGAGGTGCGGCAGTATGGCGGGCTTAAAAATCGGGCTGGATATGGGGACTTCTTCCATTAAGGTTTGTTCCGGCGGACGGAAAGGTATGAAAGAAATCCCCGGGATCGCCGCGGTAGATACGGTTTCCGGCAAGGTGCTTGCCTATGGTGAACAGGCGGCGGAGGCTGCCGGCAGAACGCCCGATACATTGACGACCGTTCGTGTGATGCGGGACGGCGTGATCTGCAATTATTCATTAATGGAATATATGGTGCGCGATATTACGGACAGGCTTTGCGGGCAGCGAATCTTAAAGCCCGTGATTGTCGGCAGCGTATCCGTCGGTGTGACGAGCCTTGAAAAAAAGACCGTGCTGGACGTGCTGTACGCTGCGGGCGCCGCAAAGGCGTACCTGATCGAGGAACCGGTGGCGTCCGCCATCGGCGTATACGGGCTGGAGCCGTCCCCTGCGGGCAGGGCGGTGCTGGACATTGGTGCGGGGTCTGCGGATTGCGCCATCGTTACCATGAACAGCGTCGCGGTCAGCCGTTCGATCCCCATGGCGGGAGACGCCATGACCGACCGTTTAATGGAATATCTCGCCCGTGAACGGAATATCCTGATCGGCAGGGCGGAGGCGGAGCGGCTGAAGCGCACCCTTGCCAACGCCGTGATGCGTACAGAGGAAATCGCGCTGGTATCCGGCGGTAAGAAGCAGTCCGGGGAAGCGGTGAGCTTTGAGGTGACCACAACGGAAATGCGCTTTGTGCTGAAAGACTGTTTTGCGGCGATACGGAAACTGGTCGCCGATGTGTTTGACGAAGCCCCGCCGGAGCTGGTGGGGGATATTACCGAAAACGGGATCCTGCTGACCGGCGGCAGCGCCGCGATTTATGGGCTGGACGCATTTTTGTCCCGTGCCACAGGCTTGCAGGTTACGGTGCCCGAGCAGCCGTCCCATCGGGTGATTGCGGGGATCCGCCGGGTGCTGCCTGCCTTGCAACAGCCGGAAAAAGCAGGTTTTTTATTCTCATAAATTATATATTTAGGAAAAAGGGGGGGAGGATATTGCAGCGCGCGCAGGAAACCTTGGATTGCATCGTGGAAAGCGTGAAATTTCACAGTGCGGACAGCGGTTATACAGTGCTGGACGTGAACGCCGGCGGCGAGCTGGTGACGGCGGTGGGAAATTTCTACGAGGTCGGTCCCGGCGAGGAACTGCGGCTGTACGGCGCGTGGAGCAACCATGCCGTGTTCGGCAGGCAGTTCCGTGTAGAGTCGTTTGAAAGCAAGCTGCCGGACTCCGCCGCGTCGCTGCTGCGGTATCTTTCCGCCGGCATGATCAAGGGTATCGGCCCCAAGACCGCGCGGAGAATTATCGAGCGGTTCGGGGAAAACGCCTTTGAGGTGCTGGAAAAGGACTATGAGCGGCTCACCTTTATTAAAGGCATTTCCAAGGAGAAAGCAAAGGCGATCTCCGATGAATTTAACCGCCAGTTTTCCATTCGCAATATCATGGCGGAGCTGGATCAGTACGGGATCAAGCCTGCGGAATGTATCCGCATTTTTAAGCGCTTCGGCGGCAGCGCCGTGGAGATCGTCAAACGCAATCCCTATATCCTCTGCGACGAGATACGGGGGTTTGATTTTAAGCGGGCGGACGATATTGCCGCGAAGTTGCCCGAAACGCCCGAACCCCGCTACCGCAATGAGGCGGGTATTTTATATGTTATGCGGCATAATCTGGGGAACGGGCATACCTGTATTCCCGCCGAGAAGCTGCTGCCCCCCTGCTGCGCGCTACTGGACGCGGAGCAGGCGGTGATCGGCGCGCATCTGCGCGATCTGATCGCGTGCCGCATGCTGGTTGCATCTGAGATCGGCGGGCGGGAATTTGTTTTCCTGCCGGAGGTGTTTGACAACGAGTTCAGCGCGGCCCAGCGGCTGTATTTTTTGATGAAGTACCCGCCTGTCACCAGGGACGCGCCCGACGCGATCATCGACGCCATCGAACGGGAAAATAATATCCGGTACGCGGCAGAGCAGCGCAATGCCATTAAGATTGCCGCCGCCAACGGGATCGTGATCATCACCGGCGGCCCCGGTACGGGAAAAACCACCACGGTCAAGGGGATTATCAGCTTTTTTCAGAAGCGCAATATGCACGTTTTGCTGACCGCGCCCACCGGCAGAGCCGCCAAACGCATGAGTGAGCTGACGGGTATGGAGGCAAAGACCCTGCACCGCCTGCTGGAGGTGGCGTGGAGCGACGACGACACGCCGGTCTTTACCCGCGATACCCAGCACCCGCTGGATGCGGACGCGGTGATCGTGGACGAGCTTTCCATGGTGGATATTACATTGTTTTCCGCGCTGTTAAAGGCGATTCCGTTCGGCTGCCGCCTGATCCTTGTCGGCGACTGCGACCAACTGCCGCCGGTGGGCGCGGGCAATGTGCTGCTGGATGCGGTAAATTCCGGCATTATCCCTGTGGTGCGGCTCACGGAGATCTTTCGGCAGGCGCAGAAAAGCCTGATTGTCATGAACTCCCATGCGATCCTGCGGGGCGAAATGCCTGTGCTGGACGCAAAGGACAATGACTTTTTCTTTATCGAACGAAATTCCCCGCTGACGGTGGCGTCGCTGGTATGCGATCTGATGTGTACCCGCCTGCCGGACGCGTATCATTATGATCCCGTCGCGGATATCCAGGTGCTTTGTCCATCAAAAAAAGGGGATTGCGGCACGGTGAATCTGAATATCCGGCTGCAAAAGCTATTGAACCCGCCAGCCGGGGAGAAGCCGGAGATCTCCTCCTTCGGCAGGGTGCTGCGCACCGGCGATAAGATCATGCAGATCAAAAATAATTATGACATTGAATGGAGCAAAGGCAGCGAGAAGGGCATGGGCATTTTCAACGGCGATATGGGGATCATTCGGAATATCGACCGCCGCGCCGGCATGCTGGAGCTGGATTTCGACGGCAGAATCGCCATGTATCCCACGGAAAGCCTGGCGGATATTGAGCTGGCGCACGCCGTGACCGTGCATAAAAGCCAGGGCAGCGAATACCCTGCGGTGATTCTCCCGATCAGCGACGCGCCGCCCCAGCTGATGTACCGTAACTTGCTTTATACCGCAGTCACCCGCGCCAAAAAGCTGCTGATTATCGTCGGCAGCCGCCATAAATTACAACTGATGGTGGAAAATAATAAAAAGAACCGCCGCTATTCCGCGTTGAAAAGCTTTATCGACGAGGCGGCGGAGCAAAAAACAGATTGAACGCACATTGTGCGCGCAATCTGTTTTTTTGCAGGCGGTAATTATATGGAAAGATATTCGGAAATCGCTGTAACGGGCGGCATGGCGCAGTGACGGTAAATTCTGATTTAGGGAAAAGGTAGGAGGGAAGAGGTAGGAGGTTCGGAAATCGCTGCGCGATTTGGATTTATAAGCATAAGCCCTGACGGATGCCCAATGGGCATCCCTACAAGATTGTGAG
>JAFVBH010000028.1 GCA_017480115.1 Clostridia bacterium | reverse complement strand
TCTAAGCCAACATAGAGTATACTGTTCATTGTAAGGTCTCCTTCTTGTTTGCGGTAATGCTGTATTTGGTTTTTTTTACAACTAATCATTTTACAGATAAATCCACGATCCTACAAGAGGGGACCTTACATATTATCTACAGGGTCGTATGACCATTTTTCATCTTTATCCGGCGGGATCAATTCTTTACACCGTCAAATAATTGTGCTATAATCTAAAAAATCGACAGGGTGACGGATATGCTGGAAAAGATCAATTACAAACACAACAAACCGCTGGAAACCACGCTACCGGCGGGCATGATCAACGGGCAAGGCGCGGGCGCGATCAAAAATTTCCGCTACGGAATATGTAGCTTCGGCTGGTGCGGCTGCGAAATCATCGGCGCGTACAATCTGCTGCAAATGGTCGGCAAGCCGGCGCCGATGTGCGAGATCGCGAGGGAAATCTACCCCTACGGGCAGGTGCTGTGCGGATTTTTCGGCACCAACGTCTATACGCTGGCGCATTATTTCAAGAAGCACAAGATCCCCGTAAAAACGATCTACAGAAAGGACGCGTTCTTCCGCGAAGCGCCGCAGGGCAAATACGGCGTGGTATCGTTCTGGACGGGGAAGGTCCTGCGCAGCTCGATCCATACCGTGGCGTACCGCGTGCGGGAGGACGGGAAGATCGTTATTTATAACAAGTATAACAGCCGAAACTACGAGTACGTCCACGACGACATGAACGCCGCGTTCGGCAGATACACATTTATCGTAGCAAATATTCTGTAAAGGCGGCGAGACCATGCGCAAAACAAAAACAGGCGTCGGCACGAAAATTTTGGGCTTTTTGGGCTTTGACAGCACGTTCAGATCCTCGATTCCGTCCATGATTAACTACAACTGGGCGGTATTTTTAGGGAACGCTTCCTTTTATATTATAGGGCTGTTCTTTATCCCGTTCCTGACCAAGGTGGAGGGGTTGTCCACCGCGCAGGCGGGCGTCGTGGTACTGTGCGCCAAGTTGTGCGACGCGTTTACCGATCCGGCAATGGGCATCATCACCGACCGCACGCGCACCCGCTTCGGCAGGCACCGGCTGTACCTGCTCATCGGGCTGCTCCCGGTGGCGGTCACCTATTTTATGATGTGGTATTCCTTCGGTATTGATAACAGCCACACCACGGCGAAAATGCTGTATTTCATCGGGGCGTATATGCTGTTCAGCACGGCGTATACCCTCGTGATCGTGCCGCACACGGCGATGCTGCCGGTGTTGGCGCCGAAATATAATCTGCGCACCCAGTATAACGCCATGAAAACGATATTGGACGCGATCGGCACCGAGGGGTCGTTCCTGATCGCGACGCTGATTTTAAGCTACGTGAGAATAAACGGTAAATCCGTGCCGGGGTCGGTAATCAACGCGCTGGGCAACACGCCGGAATTTGACCCGTCGTTCAAGCATCGGTTCATGCTGATGGGACTGGTGCTGTGCCTGTTCTTCTCGCTGCCGCTGCTGGCGACCTTTTTCGGCACGAAGGAGCCAAGCTCCCTGCACGACGAAAACCCGCCGTTCAACCTGCGCGCGTTTCTGGCGGAATACCGCTCCATCGTCAGCAACCGGGCGTTCCGCCAGTACTTCGCGCTGAGCTTCTGCAACTGCATCGCGCTGGGGTTTATTTCCAACACGTCCTACTACTTTCTCTGCAACGTGGCGGGCATGGTGGGGCTGTACACCATCACGAATTTCATTTCCCAGGCGGGCGAAGCGGCGGGGTTCCCGCTCAATTACGTGATCTCGGTCAATCTCTCCAAGCAAGCCCCGGCGAAGATCGAGCTGCCGTTTATCATCGTCGCGCTGCTGCTCAGCTTTACCGTAAAAGAAGGCGGGTCGCAGCTTCTGCTGATCCTCGTGTATATTTTCTATAACTTCGGGCTGGCGGGCGTGAACAGCGTGACGGGCAATATTTTCCCCGACGTGACCGACGTGGACGAGATGATCTCCGGCGAACGCCGCGAGGGCAAGGTCGCGACGTTTTCCTCGATGATTAAAAAGATCGTCAGCGGACTTTCCGCCGCCATAACGGGCTTTATCCTCAGCGCGTTCGGCTTTAATCCCGACGCCGCGCAGAATACCCCCACCGCCTTGTTCGGCGTACGGTTTACATATGCGATCCTGCCGATTATCTTTATTATCGGCTCCATCATTTCCGCATATAAATACAAAATGACAAAAACCGACCATGCGCTCATCAAACGCGCCATCGAGGAAAAAAAGTCTACCGGCACGACAACCCTGACCGACGGGGAAAAGCAAATCTGCGAGCAGATCGCAGGGCAAAAATGGGAAAATATGTGGATCGGCGCGGAGAATTAATTTTTTTTCAAAAAACTGTGGACAAATCGATCAGAACGTAGTATACTAATCGACGGAGACATAGCTCAGCCGGTTAGAGTGTTGCGTTCACATCGCAAAGGTCGAGGGTTCGAGTCCCTCTGTCTCTACCAGAACGATCAAATCCGAACCGATTCGTAACAAAGAATCTGTTCGGGTTTGTTTTTTACTATTCATATCCGGAATAAAAAGGTGAACACTCAAAATGTCGTCGCTTTTATATGGACGAATCCGTTTTTTCGTGGTATACCAATGAAAAATAACCGAAGTTTGATTCAATCGCAACGTCTTTCTTTGTTACGCTGTATAACTTAAACTACGCTTCAAAAGAAAATTAATCGGTCGAAGTCCAAAAACCTGCGATTGCCGATGAAAAAGCTATGTTTGAACAGCAAAAAACTATGTTGAATGAATTGCTTTTAACATTTAAGTAGCTTGCTTTGTTTCATTGTCGTATTTTTGATTGATAATACAATCTCGTTTTCTGAAAAAATAACACCGATAATAAATATAGGGAATAATATTCAGAATTGCTCTGAATATTATTCCCTATATGCAAAATTATTCCGTTTGTATTCCCTGTACAGCCAAAAACTCCGCAGCGGTCATGCATTGCGGTCGATCCAAATCCAGACTCAGAAAATCCTTATCTCCGGTCAGAATTACGTCTACGTCGGCTAAAATTGCGGCGTCCAAAATCGGCTGATCTTTTGCGTCCCGGATTGTTGTGCTTGTTTGACCGATCGCAGGAATCAATTCATACGACAATTCAGTCAGCAGCGCGTCCACAGCGGGCAGTAATGCCGGCTTTTAGCGCTGTACGATATCGCGAATCTCATCAATATTTCTATCAGACAGTACAAGCCGGTGATTGTTTACGATATATAGCAGAGCGGCGGCAGGCTTGGACGATGGAAACAACAGTGCTGAAAACAGCACATTTGTGTCAACCGGTATTCTCATAAATCAATCTCCGCTTTTTCTTGTTTCATCCACCAGCGCCTGCACATCGTCATCCGATTGCAGGCCGAGCTCCTGCGCGACGCCTGCAAAGGTCGCCTGCGCTTTTATGATCGCGTTCGCCGAGGCGTTGGTAACAACGATCTCGCCATCCGGATTCTGAAAAAACAGGATTTTATCTCCGGCTTTTAATCCCAGCATACGCCTGATTTCGACGGGCACGGTGATCTGACCGTTAGAAGATACTCTTGCGAGATTCATAAATTCAATCCTTTCTTTTCTTGAAAAATCAAGAATACTTTATCTCTCAATTATAGTACACCGCATGGATATCCATTTGTAAAGAGAAATTTCAGGATTGTCTGTTCGTGCAGGGATCATTCGTAAAACACAACGAAAAATCATTTTAAATGACAACCAATCCCGCGAGAGTTCAAGTCCCTCTGCCAAAACGCTCAAAAAATCTTTTTTGTCTATGAGACAGAGGGACGAGAAGCAAGTCCCAAAGGTGACGCCTCTTGCGGTCGGCGGCTTTGGCAGCAGACAGTCCGGTGGACTGTCTGCGTAACGCGCGGAGAGCCCTTTTGGCACTTGCTCGAGGGTAGCGGGCAAGTGCCGAAACTTTTGTATGCTTATTTTTCTTGTATAATATTATGTGCAGTAAGTATATCATCATGATTCAATAAAGCTGATTAGCTTTTGTTTTTGTTCTGTTGTCAGCTGCATAGCAGCTTTTTCTATGTCAGACCATGTGTCGCTTAAAAAAACTCTGGAAGGCTCACGTTCAACCCCAAACAGATATATTCAAGATATTCTACCGTCGGATTTTTATTTCCCAGTTCAATATCTCGCAGATAACTTTGTGAAATACCTGAAAGATTCGCCAGTTTGTTCACTGTCAGTCCCCGCTGTATCCGTAATTCTGTTATTCTTGCTCCTACATCCATGCTTTATGCTCCGTTCTTTGAATAATATATTATTTCTATTTTTGGTTATGTGCCGAGGGGACGCTCTTCACGAGTACCGAATATGACGCCGATTCTCTGTCAGCGGCACAGTCCCTTGCTTCCGCCGCAAGCCCGCAAAAGCTGTGGCAAATCGTTTTCCTGCGGCATATAATGCACAAAAGATGAATATGCGGAGGTAACAACATGCCTGTTTTAAGAATCAATGACCGTGGCGCACTGGTGCAGATCTTGCAGTTGGGGTTGATTCGCTCGGGGTATCTTTCCGGCAGTCCGGACGGTATCTTCGGTCCCGATACACAAAGCGCGCTGCGCCTTTTTCAACGCAATTTCGGATTGCCGCAGACCGGGGAACTGGACGCCGCGACATGGGCGCAGCTGCAGCGGTTCATCAAAGGGTATTTTACAAAAACAGTGGCGCGCGGGGATACCTTTTGGGGGCTTGCCGCACAGTACGGTACTTCGGTAGTGGCGATCCGGGCGGCAAACCCCGGCGCAGATCCGAACCGTTTGCAAATCGGGCAGCGAATCACCGTGCCGTTCGGGTTTCCGGTGGTACCCGGTAACATTGCATATTCTTATGAACTTGTAGCGCTGCTTCTCGACGGGCTGAAAGCCAGATACCCGTTTATCGGGACACAGGTCATCGGTCAAAGCGTGATGGACAGAGATCTTACGGCGATCCGCATCGGCACAGGAGAAAATACGCTTTTTGTCAACGCGTCCTTTCACGCGAATGAATGGATCAACACCCCCGTGACCCTTACCTTTGCGGAAAACTATCTCAGCGCCTATGTGCGGGGCGGAACTATCGGCGGCGCAGACGCGCGGGCGCTTTTTGAACGGGTCACGCTGATCCTCGTACCGCTGGTCAATCCTGACGGCGTGGATCTTGTGACAGGAGCGATCACAAGCGGATTTTTCTACGGCAATGCCGTCGCCATTGCGGAAAACTACCCCGCAATTCCTTTTCCCTCCGGCTGGAAAGCCAATATTGAAGGCGTCGATCTGAACCTGCAATTTCCCGCGAACTGGGAGCGGGCAAGGGAAATCAAATTCGCGCAAGGCTTTACCTCCCCCGCGCCTCGGGATTTTGTAGGGGAGGCGCCTTTGACAGCGCCCGAAGCGGCAGCCATTGCTGATTTTACCGATCGAAACGATTTCGATATGATCATTGCCTACCACACCCAAGGAAATATTATTTATTGGAAATATTTGGACTATTTACCGCCGGAAAGCAGACGAATCGGGGAAAGTCTGAGCCGGGCAAGCGGATATACGCTGGAATTGACGCCCGCTGCCTCCGCATACGCGGGCTACAAGGATTGGTTTATTCAGGAGAATAATCGTCCCGGCTACACCGTGGAAACCGGCAGGGGCAGTAATCCGCTGCCGATCGCACAATTCAGCACGATCTATGCGGCAAACGAACCGCTGCTGGTCACGGCGCTGCAGGAAACAGCGGCGCTGTAACCGCAGCGCAAGAACAGCCAATGCCGAGATACAAGAACCGGATCGGCAAAAATCCGGTGTCTCCGGACACAGGCGCGATCGGAAGCGTAGCGCGTTTACACGCGCAGACACACTGCTTGGAACACTCGCCGCTAAATCCTAAATAATAACAGCCGCTGTCTTATAAGTTACGGACACAAGCACAAGAGTGCGGCTGCGCCGCTGCGCTGACGCTTTCGTGCTACGTTGCCGCTGCCCGAAGGGGTGCCGAGGAGCTGCCGCCGCCGGTGGCGGAAGAAGGCAGCCCGCAAGGCCGGAAGAAACAGGGAGTATCACGCAGCGCTCCAAGCGCGTGATACGACCATGTTTCTGACGGCTGTTTCGGCGGGCGTTAAAATCTTATTATTTCATAGGAAACGGAGAAGTTTCCTATGAAATAATAACATCGCCGCACCGGCAGTCTGCCGATGTGGCGATGTCGCTTTTAAAACAAGCCGCTGATGACGCCGTTATCGTCCACGTCGATATTCTCGGCGGCGGGCTTTTTCGGCAGCCCCGGCATGGTGAGGATATTCCCCGTCAGCGCCACGAGGAACCCCGCGCCGGCGGAAATCTTGATATTCCGCACCGTAACGGTGAAATCCTCCGGCGCGCCCAACAGCGCGGGATCGTCGGAAAAGCTGTACTGCGTTTTCGCGATACAGACCGGCAGATTGCCGTAGCCGAGCGTTTCCAGACTTGCCGCCTGTTTTTTTGCCTCCGGCGTCAGAACAACGTCTTTGCCGCGGTATACCCTTGTGACCACCGCGCGAATTTTGTCCTCGATGGAGCCGTCCAGCGCATAGGAGAAGCTGAAATCGTTTTCCTTTTCACACAGCGCGACAACTTCTTTTGCGAGCGCTTCGCCGCCTCTGCCGCCGTCCGCCCAAACGGTGGAAAGCACCGTATTCGCGCCCAGCGCGCGGCATTTTTTTATGACCAGCTCCACCTCAGCGTCGGTATCGGCGGGGAAACGGTTGACCGCCACCACCGCGGGGAGCTTATAGACCTCGGTAATATTGGAAAGGTGCCGCAGCAGATTCGGCAGCCCCTTTTCCAGTGCGTCGAGATTTTCCTCGTTCAGCGCGGTTTTCGGCAAACCGCCGTGCATTTTCAGCGCGCGGATCGTCGCGACGACCACCACCGCCGACGGACGCAGTCCCGCCGCGCGGCACTTGATATCGAAGAATTTCTCCGCGCCCAGATCTGCGCCGAAGCCCGCCTCCGTCACCACGTAATCGCTGAGCTTCAGCGCGGTTTTGGTGGCGATCACGGAGTTGCAGCCGTGGGCGATGTTGGCAAAGGGACCGCCGTGAATGATCGCGGGGGTGCCCTCCAGCGTCTGCACAAGGTTGGGCTTGAGCGCGTCCTTCAGCAGCGCCGCCATCGCGCCTGCGGCTTTCAGCGCGCCTGCGGTCACGGGCTTGTCGTCATAGGTATAGCCCACGATAATGCGGGACAGCCGCGCTTTCAGATCCGCCATGGAGCTTGCAAGGCACAGCACCGCCATGATCTCCGATGCGACGGTAATATCATAGCCGTCCTCGCGGGGCACGCCGTTCATTCTGCCGCCGAGCCCGTCCACCACGTTGCGCAGCTGCCGATCGTTCATATCCACGCAGCGCCGCCATGTGATCTTTTTGGGATCGACGCCGAGGGCGTTGCCCTGAAAAATATGGTTATCCAGCATTGCGGCAAGCAGGTTGTTCGCCGCGCCGATGGCGTGGAAATCGCCGGTAAAGTGCAGATTGATGTCCTCCATGGGCACGACCTGCGCCCAGCCGCTGCCTGCCGCGCCGCCCTTTACGCCGAATACGGGGCCGAGGGAGGGTTCGCGCAGCGCAACCGTGACATTTTTGCTGATCCGCGCCATGCCGTCCGCCAGACCGATGGTGGTGGTGGTCTTGCCCTCCCCCGCAGGGGTGGGCGTGATGGCGGTGACAAGGATCAGCTTGCCCTCCGGCTTGTCGGTCGCCAGCACCTTGCCGTAGTCCAGCTTTGCCTTGTAATAGCCGTAAGGCTCCAGAATGTCCTCACGGATCCCCGCCTTTGCGGCGATCTCGGTGATTTTTTGCATTTTTACGCTCTGGGCAATTTCAATATCGGTCATAGCGCAACCTCCTGATTCGTATTTATCCTGCGTCGCCGCAAGAATTACTTAAAAAACCTGACTGCCGACGCGAACAGCCCCATATCATAGTTGCCGGGGACGTTCTTATACAGCCCGTTGTTGTAACGCTCGGTGTGTCCCATTTTGCCGAATACCCTGCCGTCGGGCGACGTGATGCCCTCGATGGCGTAGGCGGAATTGTTGGGATTATAGCGAATATCCGCGCTGACGTTGCCCGTCAGATCCACGTACTGGGTGGCGACCTGCCCGTTTTCCGCAAGCGCGCGGATCACGTCGTCGGGGGCGTAGAAGCGACCCTCGCCGTGGGAGATCGGCACGGCATAAATCTCGTCAGGCTGTACTGCGGAGAACCACGGGGATTTGTTGGACGCGACGCGAATGCGCACGATCTTGGACTGATGCCTGCCGATGGTGTTATAGGTCAGGGTCGGGTCGGTCTCCTTCGTCTCGGTGATCCTGCCGTAGGGCACGAGTCCCAGCTTGATCAGCGCCTGGAAGCCGTTGCAAATGCCGCCCATCAGACCGCCGCGAGTATCCAAAAGCGCTGTCGTCGCCTCAGTCACCGCCGCGTTGCGGAAAAACGCGGTGATGAATTTGCCGGAGCCGTCCGGCTCGTCGCCGCCGGAGAAGCCGCCGGGGATAAAGATGATCTGACTGTCGGCGATCTTTTTCGCAAAGCCGTCCACGCTGCGGGCGACGCCCTCGGCGGAAAGGTTGTTGATAACGAAAATCTCCGTCTGCGCGCCCGCGTCGGCGAACGCCTTGGCGGTATCGTATTCACAGTTGGTGCCGGGGAATACGGGGATCAGCACCTTGGGCCGCGCGACCCTGACGGCGGGCGCGGGATAGCCTTCCGCCCGATAAGTAAAGGCGCGGGGAAAGGTACGGGATTCGCCGGGCATAAAGGGATAAATGTCATTCAGCTTCTTCTCATAAGGCTCCAGAAGCGCGTCGATACTGAACGTCTCTGCGCGGAACGCGATCGTCTGCGCCTTGGTGGTCTCGCCGATCACGACGCCGACGTCCGCATCCGCCGTCAGCTCTATAAGAAACGACCCGTAATTGTAGCCAAAAATATCTTCATTCGTCAGATTGCTATTGAATTTAAAGCCCACGCCGTTGCCGATGGCAGCCTTGAATACGGCCTCCGCCACGCCGCCCATGCCTGGGGTATAGACGGACAGCGCCTTGCCGCTACGGATCAGCGCGGTCACCTGCGCAAACAATGCCAGCAGCGAAGCAGTCTCGGGCAGCCCGTTCGCATCGCAGGCGGGCGACAGCAGCACAACCTTGTGCCCCGCGCCCTTAAACTCGGGCGTGACGACCTCGCCGACCTTGCCGGTGGTCACGGCAAAGGAAACGAGGGTGGGCGGCACGTCCAGATCCTCAAAGCTGCCGCTCATGGAATCCTTGCCGCCGATCGCGCCGACGCCCAATTGCAGCTGCGCCTCAAACGCACCCAGCAGCGCGGCGAGGGGCTTGCCCCAGCGCGCGCCGTCCTTGCGCGGCTTTTCAAAATATTCCTGGAAGGTCAGGTACACGTCCTCGAAAGACGCGCCCGTGGCGATCAGCTTGGAGACGGACTCCACCACGGCGAGATACGCGCCGTGATAGGGGCTTTTCTCGGCGATATACGGGTTGTAGCCCCACGCCATGTAAGAGCAGTTGTCCGTATGGCCGTTTTCGCCGGAAATCTTATGCACCATCGCCTGAATGGGGGTCTGCTGGTACTTGCCGCCGAAGGGCATCAGCACCGTGCCCGCGCCGATGGTGGAATCAAACCGCTCCGAAAGCCCTTTCTTCGAGCAGATATTCAGGTCGGCAACCAGCTTTTTATATTCCTCGGTGAAATCCGCGCCCACGGCCTTTCGATAGTCCTGCGGGGCGGCGGGGGTGACGTCGATATGCTTTTCCGCGCCGTTGGAATTGAGAAATTCACGGGAAATATCCACGATGACCTTGCCGTTCCACGTCATGGTCAGCCGCGGCTCCGCCTTGACAACGGCGACGCGGGTCGCCTCCAGATTTTCACGTTCCGCAAGCGCGGCAAAGCGGTCCGCGTCCTCGGGCGCGACGACCACCGCCATACGCTCCTGCGATTCGCTGATGGCAAGCTCGGTGCCGTCCAGTCCCTCGTACTTCTTGGGGACCGCGTTCAAATCTATATCCAGTCCGTCCGCCAGCTCGCCGATGGCGACGCTGACGCCGCCTGCGCCGAAGTCGTTGCAGCGCTTGATGAGCAGGGACGCTTCTTGATTGCGGAACAATCTTTGCAGCTTTCTTTCCTCGGGGGCGTTGCCCTTTTGCACCTCCGCGCCGCAGGATTCCAGCGACGCCAGGGTATGAGATTTGGAAGAGCCCGTCGCGCCGCCGCAGCCGTCGCGTCCGGTTCTGCCGCCCAGCAGGATCACAATATCCCCGGGGGCGGGACGCTCCCGACGGACGTTCTCGCGGGGCGCCGCCGCAATGACCGCGCCGATCTCCAGTCGCTTTGCCGCGTAGCCGGGATGGTACAGCTCGTCCACAATGCCGGTGGCAAGCCCGATCTGATTGCCGTAGGAGCTGTAGCCGTCCGCCGCAGTAGTGACGATCTTGCGCTGGGGCAGCTTGCCCGCCATCGTCTTTTCCACAGGGACGGTGGGATCCGCCGCGCCGGTCACGCGCATCGCCGCGTAAACGTAGGAGCGGCCGGACAGCGGGTCGCGGATCGCGCCGCCGATACAGGTCGCCGCGCCGCCGAAGGGCTCGATCTCGGTGGGGTGGTTGTGGGTCTCGTTTTTAAAGAGCAGGAGCCATTCCTCGTCCCTGCCGTCTACCTCGACGTTCATGGTGACGGTGCAGGCGTTGATCTCCTCGGATTCGTCCAGCTTGTCCAGCTTGCCCTCTTTTTTCAGATATTTCGCCGCCAGCGTGGCGATGTCCATCAGATTGATCGGCTTCGTCCTGCCGAGTTTTTCTCTGACGGCAATATATTTGTCGTAGGATGCCTGCAATAAGGCGTCCTCAAATTTCACGCTGTCGATGGTGGTTAAAAACGTGGTGTGGCGGCAATGATCCGACCAATAGGTATCGATCATGCGAATCTCGGTGATCGTCGGGTCGCGCTGCTCGGTACGGAAATAATCGCGGCAGAAAGCAATATCGTCCGCGTCCATGGCAAGCCCGTATTTCTCCACAAATTCGGCGAGCTGCTTTTCATTCAGCTGCGTAAAGCCGTGCAGCGTCTCCACCGCCGTGGGCACGTCGTACTCCGCTTTAAGGGTATCATAGGTGTCCAGCTGCGCTTCGCGGCTTTCCACGGGATTGATAACGTATTTTTTGATCTGCTTAATATCCGCCGCGGTAATATTGCCGTACAGCACGTAAATTTTCGCCGTGCGGACGGTGGGTCTGTCGCCCTGTGAAATCAGCTGTACGCACTGCGCGGCGGAATCCGCCCGCTGGTCAAACTGCCCGGGCAGATATTCCACGGCGAACACCGCGCCGCCCTTGGCGTTGATATTATCGGATACGGCGTCCAGCTGCGGCTCGGCAAACACCGTGGTCTTGCAATGCTCGAACAGCGCTTCGTCAATATTTTCCACGTCATAGCGGTTGAGAATGCGCACTTTGGTCAGCGCCTTGATCCCCAGCAGATTCTGCGCGTCGGCAAGCAACGCGTTCGCCTCGTGGGCAAGTCCCTTCTTTTTTTCCACATAGATTCTGTAAACCATACTCAGATCTCCTTGATGATCGCCAGCGCCTTTGCGCCTATATCCGAACGCATGCGCGCGTTGTCGAACCGGATCGTTTTCGCCGCGTCATAGGCCTGCTCCACCGCCGTGGCAAGCCCGGGGGCGACGGCGGTCACGCCCAGCACTCTGCCGCCGGCGGTAACCAGCTTGCCGTCCTTTTGCTTTGCGCCCGCCACAAAGACCTGCGCGCCATGGGGCAGCTTGTCCGGCATGGAAATTTCAAACCCGGTTGCGTATTTCTGCGGGTACCCGTCGGAGGCGAGGATCACGCAGCAGGCGCTGTCATGCTTGAATTTCACGTCCGCCTCGGCAAGCCTGCCCTCGGACACGGCTTTCATGATCGTGAACAGATCGCTGTCCAGCAGCGGCAGCACTACCTGCGTCTCGGGATCGCCGAACCGGCAGTTGTATTCGATGACTTTCGGCCCGTCCTTGGTGATCATCAAGCCGAAGTACAGGCAGCCCTTAAAGGTTCTCCCCTCCCGGTTCATCGCGTCGATTGTGGGCAGAAAAATTTTCTGCATGCAGGTCTCCGCCACGTCCTCGGTATAGTAGGGATTCGGCGCGACGGTGCCCATGCCGCCGGTATTCAAGCCCTTATCGCCGTCCAGCGCGCGCTTATGATCCATCGAGGAGATCATGGGCACCACCGTTTTACCGTCGGTGAAGCTTAAAACGGAAACCTCGGGGCCGGTCAAAAATTCTTCAATAACGATCTTTGCGCCGCTGGCGCCGAAGATTTTGTCCTCCATCACGGAACGGATCGCCGCTTCCGCTGCGTCGCGGGTCTCGGCGATGATCACGCCCTTGCCCAGCGCGGGGCCGTCCGCCTTGATAACGGTGGGGATCGGCGCGGTTTTCACGTATTCCAGCGCGTACGCCGCATTGTCAAAGACCTCGTACGCTGCGGTGGGTATGCCGTATTTTTTCATGAGGTTCTTGGAAAAGATCTTGCTGCCCTCGATGATCGCCGCTTTTTTTTCGGGACCGAAGCAGGGAATACCGACGGCGGACAGCGCGTCCACCGCGCCCAGAATCAGCGGATCGTCGGGAGTGACAACGGCAAAATCGATGCCGGTCTGCTTTGCAAAGGCGACGATCCCGTCAATATCCGTGGCGCTTGCGCCCACGCAGGTCGCGTCCGCCGCGATGCCGCCGTTGCCGGGATAGGCAAAGATCTCGGTGATCTCCTTGTTTTCCTTCAACTTTTTGATAACGGCATGCTCTCTACCGCCGCCGCCGACAACTAAAATCTTCATAAAAGACACCTCAAATGCTTTCCATATCTTTTCGTTTACATAAGCTCATTTTTCAATCAAGGGAGACGATCCGGAAAACGCTTTCGCATTTTGAAGCATATGCGTTTTATCAACCCATGCACCGCCGAACCGCCTGCCGCCTGCATTTTAATAAAGCGGGAAACGCTCTGTCAACGCCGCGACCTCGGCGCGGATACGATCCGCAGAGGCGTCGAAGTCAAACGCCGCGTCATGGATCCAACCGGCGATCTGATCCATCTCCGGCTCCTTGAAGCCTCGGGTGGTGACGGCAGGGGTGCCCAGACGCAGACCGCTGGTCACAAACGGGGACAGCGGCTCGTCGGGCACGGTGTTTTTATTGGCGGTAATATGTACCTCGTCCAGATTATGCTCCAGCGCCTTGCCGGTGATGTCCGTCCCGCGCAGATCCAGCAGCATCAAATGGTTATCCGTGCCGCCGGACACGAGCTGAAATCCCTTTTCTTTTAACTGCGCGGCAAGCCGTTTGGCGTTTTTCACGACCTGCTGCTGGTAGGCTGTAAATTCAGGGGTCAGCGCTTCGCCCAGCGCCACCGCCTTGGCGGCGATAATGTGCATCAGCGGGCCGCCCTGCGTGCCGGGGAACACCGCCTTATCGATCTGCTTGGCATACTTTTCGGGGCAGAGGATCAGTCCGCCGCGGGGGCCGCGCAGGGTTTTATGGGTGGTGGTGGTGACAACGTCGGCATAGGGCACGGGGGATGGGTGCTCGCCCGCCGCCACCAAACCGGCGATATGCGCCATATCTACCATCAGATACGCGCCCACCTCATCGGCGATCTCACGGATTCTTTTAAAGTCGATGATCCGCGGATACGCGCTGGCGCCGGCAACGATCATTTTCGGCTTGTTTTCTTTCGCGATACGCAGCATCTCGTCATAATCGATGGTGTGCGTCTCGCTGGAAACGCCGTAAGGAACGACGTTAAAATACTTACCGGAGATATTCACCGGCGAGCCGTGGGACAGATGCCCGCCGTGGGCAAGATTCATGCCCATGACCGTGTCGCCGGGATTGAGGAACGCGAAAAACGCCGCAAGATTGGCATTCGCGCCGCTGTGGGGCTGCACGTTGGCATGCTCCGCGCCGAAGAGCTTCTTCGCCCGCTCCCGCGCAATATCCTCGACCTTATCCACCTCGGCGCAGCCGCCGTAATAGCGTTTGCCGGGCAGACCCTCGGCGTATTTATTGGTCAGCACGCTGCCCATGGCAAGCAGTACCGCCTTGGAAACGATATTTTCAGAGGCGATCAGTTCAATATTCGCGCGCTGGCGGGTCAGCTCCGCGTCCATATCGGCAAAACCTCGGGATCGTAATTTTTCAGTTCATTAAAAAAGTTCATGCTATACACTCCGTTTCTGTGTGTTTTGTTAAATTCTGATTTCTCGGCGCAGTCTGGCACACTCACTTGTAGGGACGGCCATTGGCCGTCCGTTGATTTTGCGCGTAACCTGACGGACGGCCGATGGCCGTCCCTACAAGCGAAGTTCGATATTTTAATTTATAAATCCGACCGCGCAGCTGTTCCGACATTCCGTATTCATGTGCATCGTTCTGTATGTTACCGCAAATTTGTAGGGATGCCCATTGGGCGTCGGAGCGTTAAGAAAATATGCCGGTGGCATATTTTTAGTTCCGACCGAAGCGGCTATGCCGCGAGGGCTCTTTTCCGGAAATCCGCATAAACCCCAACGGACGGTCGGTGGCCGTCTACAAGCGGGTGCGCCCATTTTATGTCTATAAATCCAAATCGCGCAGCGATTTCCGCAATTATTCATCATTCATTTTTCATTTCTGATTTATCGGCAACGCCGATAAATCAGATGTTAATGATGGAACAGCCGCATGCCCGTGAACGCCATGGCGATACCCTGCTTGTTGCATTCCTCGATGACGTTGTCGTCGCGGATCGAGCCGCCCGGCTCGGCAATGTAGGACACGCCGCTGCGCTTGGCGCGGATAATATTATCGCCGAACGGGAAGAACGCGTCGCTGCCCAGCGCCACGCCGGTAATGGACGCAAGATAAGCTTTCTTCTCCGCCTTAGTCAGCGCGGCGGGCTGCTCGGTGAACAGCCGCTGCCATTCGCCGTCGCGCAGCACATCGTCGCTGTCGTCGGAGACGTAAACGTCAATGGCGTTGTCGCGGTCGGGTCTGCCGATCTCCGGTTTAAAGGGCAGGGCGAGCGTCTTCGGGTGCTGGCGCAGATGCCAAACGTCCGCCTTGTTGCCCGCCAACCGCGTGCAGTGGATACGGGACTGCTGTCCCGCGCCCACGCCGATCGCCTGCCCGTCCTTGGCAAAGCAGACGGAATTGGACTGCGTATATTTTAAGGTAATCAGGGAAATGATCAGATCGCGTTTCGCGCTTTCGGGCAGTTCCTTGTTCTCGGTCACCACGTTGGCAAGCAGCGCCTCGTTGATTTCAAAATCGTTGTGTCCCTGCTCGAAGGTCACGCCGAACACCTGCTTGCGCTCCAGATGCGCGGGCACGTAGGCGGGATCGATCTTTACGATATTATAATTGCCTTTTTTCTTGGATTTCAGGATTTCCAGCGCCTTGTCGCTGTACCCGGGGGCAATGATGCCGTCGGAGACCTCGCGCTTGATGAGCGACGCGGTGATCTCGTCGCATTCGTCGCTCAGGGCGATCCAGTCGCCGAACGAGGACATGCGATCGGTGCCGCGGGCGCGGGCGTAGGCGCAGGCGAGGGGCGAGGCGTCAAGATTTTCAATATCGTCCACAAAGCACGCTTTTTTCAGCGCGTCCGACAGCGGCAAGCCGACCGCCGCCGAGGTGGGGCTGACGTGCTTGAACGACGTCGCCGCAGGCATACCGAGCGCCGCTTTCAGCTCCTTTACCAGCTGCCAGCTGTTCAGCGCGTCGAGAAAATTGATATAACCGGGTCTGCCGTTGAGAATTTCCACGGGCAGCTCCGCGCCGCCCTCCATAAAGATTCTTGCGGGCTTCTGATTGGGATTGCAGCCGTATTTCAGCTCAAACTCTTTCATGTATTCTGCTCCTTACTGATTTTTGTTGACGATGCGGGTCTCGGTCTCGCCGGTGGCGATGTCGATATATCTGACGAAAAGGGAAATTTTATTTTCCTCGTTCAGCGCGTTCCAAACGGTATCGGTAAACGCGTCAATACCTTCGTCCGGCAGCGCGAGGGTTTTCGGCTCGCCCTCGAAGCCGGGCAGCGGGTCGCCCGCCGCCTTGTAGGTGTGAATAAACTTTGCGATACCCGCCTTGGGCGCGGAATACGCGTAAGTAAAACGCTCGGTGGAGGCAGGGTCGCCCGCCGCGCTCTTGAGAATGGACATGGCGAAATTCATGCCGTCGGCCTCCCGATGAATGATGCCGGAAATGCGCGGGGTGTAGTTGGGCGCGTCGTCCTCAAAGGTACGGGTACGCAGCGCCTGCTCAAAGGTCTGCTGCCGATCCATCAGCTCGTAGATGGTATCGGTCTGATCGCCGTTGGTGACGATGGTTTTGTTGCCCAGCACCCGCACGGGAGAATAAATAATCAGGTGCGGATCGACCATTTTGGATTCGTCAAACGCCTTGGTTTTTAAGCCGTCGCCGTCCGGAACAAATACGCGGTTGCGGCTGTTGACGCTTCTGCCCATGATAAAATATGCCGCGACCGCCTTTTTGCCGTCAACGCTTCTGCCGATGATGATGCCCCGTCCGTGATAGGGCATGGACTGAAGCTCGTCTTTTACTGAAAGTATCTGCATCGCTGTAACTCCTTTTTGTGAATGATGAAAAATGAATAATGAATGATTGTGGACGGGGCAAGCCCCGTACCCCATTATAGACGTGAAAACATAAAGTTTTATCTGTTAAGAATGCACAAATGATGAATTTTTCGCATTGCTCCTTTGATATTAAAATCAACGCGGAGCGTTCCGAAATCATTCATTCTTCATCATTCATTCTTCATTCTTAATAACCGTTTTTCCGTCCTTTACCGTAATCCTGTCCTCGCAGAACAACCGCACCGCTTCGGGCATGAGTTCCTGCTCGGCTTCGGCCATGATCCGTTTCTGTAAAATTTCGGGGGTATCGTCGTCCCTGACCTCGACCGCTTTTTGCAGAATAATGGGTCCCGCGTCGCACTCGGGCACGACGAAATGCACCGTCGCGCCCGAGACCTTCACGCCTTTTTTCAGCGCCGCCTCATGGACGTGCAGCCCGTAAAAGCCCTTGCCGCAAAAGGATGGGATCAACGACGGGTGAATGTTGATGATCCGATAGGGGAACGCGTCAAAGACCTGCGCGTCAATGATCGTCATAAAGCCCGCCAGCACCACAAGGTCGGCATGCGCCGCCAACAGCGCGTCCCGCAGCGCGGCGGAGTAAGCGTGTACGTCGGCATACGCCTTTCGCGCCATCACCATGGACGGGATCTTGTGCTTTGCCGCCCGCGTCAGCGCGTAGGCGTCGGGATTGGACGCGATCACGCAGGTAATTCGGCTCTCGCCGAACCTGTCGTTTTCCTGCGCGTCGATCAGGCTCTGCAAATTGGTGCCGCCGCCGGAAACCAGCACGGCGATATTTTTCTTACCCAATGATAACACCCTCGTCGCCGGGCGCGATCTCGCCCATGATATACGCGTCCGTACCGTTTGCCCGCAGCGTCGCCACCGCCGTGTCCGCGTCCGCCGCCGACACCGTGCAGCACATGCCCACGCCCATATTATAGGTATTGAACATATCCCGTTCGGGGATATTGCCCGTATGCTGAATAATATCAAAGATCGGCAGAGTCCGCACGTCTTTTTTATTGATCCGCACGCTCAGCCCTGCGGGAATGCTGCGGGGGATATTCTCATAGAAGCCGCCGCCGGTGATATGGGAGACCGCCTTGACCTTGACGGCGTCAAACAGCGCGAGCATGGGCTTGACGTAGATTTTCGTCGGCGCCAGCAGCGCTTCGCCGATGGTCTTGCCGCCCAGCTCGGCAGGCGATTCAAAGATTTTTTTGCTGTTCTCCACGTCAAAAACCTTTCTGACGAGAGAAAAGCCGTTGGAATGCACGCCGGAGGAGGGCAGCGCGATCACCGCGTCGCCTGCCTGCACGGCGGTATTATCAAGAATTTTCTCCTTATCCACAACGCCGGTGGAATAGCCCGCCAGGTCGTATTCGTCCTCGGGATAAAAGCCGGGCATCTCCGCGGTCTCGCCGCCGATCAGCGCGCAGCCCGCCTGCACGCAGCCGTCCGCCACGCCTTTGACGATCTCGGCAATGCGCGTCGGCACGTTTTTGCCGCAGGCGATATAATCCAGGAAGAACAGGGGCTTTGCGCCGCAGCAGATAATATCGTTGACGCACATGGCGACGCAGTCGATTCCCACGGTGTCGTGCTTGTCCAGCAAAAACGCCAGCCGCAGCTTGGTGCCCACGCCGTCGGTGCCGCTGACCAGCACGGGCTTTGAAATGCCCGTCAGATCGAGTTCAAACAAACCGCCGAAGCCGCCGATGCCGGACATCACGCCCGCAGTGGTCGTTTTGGCGATATGCTGCTTCATCAGCTCCACCGCCTTATAACCCGCGGTAATATCCACGCCCGCGTTTTTGTAGCTTTCGCTGTAGCTCTTGCTCATGCTGTCTCCTCCGTCGCTGTTGCAGATTTTTTCTTATCGGAAATTTTCCCCTCAAATCGGTCTTTCGCGCCCGCCGTGGGGATCATGGTGTTGTATTCCCCGCTGAAGCACGCCGTGCAGAAGCCCTGACAGGCGCCCTTCGCCGTCAGCTCGGTCACGTGCCGAAGATCCAGATAGGCAAGGCTGTCCGCCCCGATGATCTGCCGAATCTCATCTACCGAGTGATGGCAGGCGATCAGTTTATCGCGGGAATCAATATCCGTGCCGTAATAGCAGGGATTCAGGAACGGCGGCGCGGAGCTTCTGACGTGTACTTCCTTTGCGCCCGCCTCCCGCAGCAGCTTCACGATCTGCGCCATGGTTGTTCCGCGCACGATGGAATCGTCGATCATCACCACGCGCTTGCCCTTGACCGTCTCCGCCATGGGATTGAGCTTGATCTTCACCTTGTCCTCGCGGGATTTCTGCCCCGGGGAGATAAAGGTTCTGCCGATGTATTTATTCTTGATAAAGCCGATGCCGTAGGGAATGCCGGACGCGTAAGAAAATCCCAACGCCGCGTCCAGACCGCTGTCCGGCACGCCGATGACGATGTCCGCGTCCACAGGGCTGTCCTTGGCAAGGAACTCCCCCGCTTTCAGCCTTGCGGCATGCACGGAGCAGCCCTCGATCACCGAATCCGGCCGGGCGAAATAAATATACTCGAACACGCAGATGCTGTGGGGCTTTTTGCCGCAATGGTCGGTGATGGACTGCACGCCCTTGCCGCTGAAAACGATCACCTCGCCGGGCAGAATATCCCGCACGAATTTGCCGCCCACCGCTTCGATGGCGCAGCTTTCCGAGGCGACGATGTAGCTGCCGTCGTCCCGCACGCCATAGCAAAGCGGACGGAAGCCGTGAGGATCGCGGGCGGCGATCAGCTTGGTGGGGGACATCACCGCAAGGGAGTACGCGCCGTCCAGGTGATCCATCGCCCGATTGACCGCCTGCTCGATAGAGGGCGCGGACAGCCGCTCCTTGGTGATGATATACGAAATAACCTCGGTATCGCTGGTAGAATGAAAAATGGAGCCTTGCAGCTCAAGCGCCGAGCGCAGCTCGAAGGAGTTGACAAGGTTCCCGTTGTGGGCAAGCGCCATATGCCCCTTGATATGGTTCACCACCAGGGGCTGCGCGTTTCTGCGTTCCGCAACCCCCGTAGTACTGTAGCGCACGTGCCCGACCGCAATATTGCCCATGCCGAGCGATGAAAGCCGTCCGCTCGTGAACACATCGTTCACAAGCCCCGTATCCTTATAATAATTAAACACGCCGTCGTCGTTCACGACGATGCCGCAGCTCTCCTGCCCTCTGTGCTGCAGGGCAAACAGCCCGTAATACACAGAGCTTGCAACGTCGCAGGTCTCCGGCGCAAAAATGCCGAAAACGCCGCATTCTTCTCTGACTTTGCTCATACAAATCCTTTCCCGCAAACGCATAGGAAACGAATACGGAACTCGGAGTTCGGGATTCCGCATTCCTGATTTCAGCCGAAAATTCTCTTCATCATTTCCTCATACGCGCCCTCGACATTGCCGAGATCGCGGCGGAAACGGTCCTTATCCAGCTTCTCGTGGGTGGTGGAGTCCCAAAAACGGCAGGTGTCGGGCGAAATCTCGTCCGCCAGAATGATCTTACCCTCGGGGGTTCTGCCGAACTCGATCTTGAAGTCGATCAGGTCGATATTGATCTTCTTGAAGAAATCCTTCAGGAAGTCGTTGATCTTAAACGTATAGGCGGCGATGGCGTCCAGCTCTTCTTTTGTCGCCCAGCCCATGGCGAGAATATGGTAATCGTTGACCATGGGGTCGCCCAGATCGTCGTCCTTATAGCAATATTCCAAAATAGTGGTCTTGAGCGCGGTTCCCTCGGGGCAGCCGACGCGCTTGGAGAACGAGCCTGCCGCCACGTTGCGGACGATGACCTCCAGCGGAACGATGGACACACGGCGCACCAGCGCGTCACGGTCGTTCAGCTCCTCCACGAAATGGGTGGGAACGCCCTCTTTCTCCAAAAGCCCCATCAGATAGTTGGACATTTTGTTGTTCACCACGCCCTTGCCGCGGATCGTGCCTTTTTTCAGCCCGTTGAACGCGGTCGCGTCGTCCTTATAGGAGACGATGCAATAATTGGGATCGTCGGTAGCGAACACCTTTTTTGCCTTACCTTCGTACATCTGCTCTTTCTTTTCCACTTTATTTTCCTCCAAATTCATTCATTATTCATCATTCATTAAATTTCCTGCCGAGCGCCGCGTCCTTTTCAAGCACCGCCTGCTTGTCCGCTTCGCGCATTGCCGCAAGCTTTGCGGACAGCGCTTCGTCCTCCACCGCGAGGATCTGCGCCGCCAGCAGCGCGGCGTTTTTCGCGCCGTTTACGGCAACGGTGGCGACCGGAATGCCTGAGGGCATTTGCACCGTGGCAAGCAGCGCGTCCAAGCCGTCGAACGTGGACTTGATGGGGATACCGATCACCGGCAGCACCGTATTGGCGGCGATCGCGCCCGCAAGGTGCGCCGCCATGCCCGCCGCGGCGATGATTACGCCGAAGCCGTTGTCTTTGGCGCTTTCGGTAAAGGCCTTCGCCTCCGCCGGCGTTCTGTGGGCGGAATACACGTGCGCCTCAAACGGGATCCCCAGTTCTTTCAGCACGGCAATGCCTTTTTCCACCACGGGAAGATCGCTGTCGCTGCCCATGATGACTGCAACTTTCTTCATTTACATTTCTTTCCTTTCGCAGAAAACTAAAAAAGGGCGACCTGATTCCTTGTTAAAATCAGATAGCCCAGACGGTCGACATCATATCTCATTTTCTCGCTCCCCCGCGGTTGGTTCCGCATATCCGTCAGTAACGGGAAAATTCTTAAACTTACATATGAAAGTATACTATATTTTCACCGGACAAGTCAAGGAAAAACGATCTGTTTATGCGTAAAAAATCCGGTGCTTTTTCCGCATGTTTTTGTAGGATTGGCAGTGGTAACTTCTGATTTATCGGCTTTGCCGATAAATCAGAAGTTAATGAATGATGAACAGTGAATGATGAATGATTGTGGAACCGCTTCGCGGTTGGATTTATAGACGCAAAATGGGCGCACAATCTTGTAGGGATGCCCATTGGGCATCCGTTGATTTTGCGCGTAACCCAGCGGACGGCCAATGGCCGTCCCTACAGGATCGTGTGACGATCTTCCT
>JAFVBH010000027.1 GCA_017480115.1 Clostridia bacterium | reverse complement strand
GTTATCTTCCCAACTTTTGTACGGTGGGCGCTGCCGCCCCCCATTATAACAATTCCGCAACGAGGGTAATAATATTATTTCAAAAAGTTGCTCCGTCGTTGCAGAATTTAAACGGCAAATGTGCCGCCGCGTCCGGTGGACGGGGCAGGCGGTGCATTTGTAGGAAGGGACACAGAGCATTGCGAAGCGCTCCAAGCGAGCAAGGCGACAATGTCCCTGACCGTCTCGCAGTGCGCCGTGCTACCCGTTTCCGCCAACTCGTCTATAAATCCAAATCGCGAAGCGATTTCCGAACCTCCTACCTCTTCCCTTCTACCTTTTCCCTAAATTCTGATTTATCGGCTTCGCCGATAAATCAGAATTTACTCCTTGATCCTCGACGTTTCTATTTTTCCTGTTTCTTAATGGACGCTCGGTTGTTTTTAACTTTTGGAAAAATACAAGATGATTGCAAACTGAGTTAATATCTTCTTAACAAATGCCCGATATAATAAAGTTGAATTATAGTGAACATGGGGTGTCCGTCTGTTTAAATTTTGTTGACGCCGATGTTTACATAAGGTAATACAAACAAAAAGAAGGAGTATGATGGTATGAAAAAACCATTACGCGCGACATTGGCACTGGTTTTATCCTTGCTGATGTTTCTGTCGCCGCTCAGCGGTATCCCCTCGATCCTGGGGGATCTTGCCGTTGACGCCCATGCGGCGGATTACAACGCGATGAATACCTATCTGAACACGCTGGTCAGCTCTACGGCAACCGCGGTGCAGAAGCGGAACGCCGAGTTCCATCTTGCCGAGGTCGTATCGCAGATGGCGAATGAGCTGGCGGTGCAAAAGACCGGTAATCACCGAGACGCTTACGCAAAGCTTGCCGTCAATGTCAGCACCAGCGGCGTCAGTTGGACTGATGTTCATGAGGTGCGCGCCGGCAGCGGCAACGGTAACTTCCTTGCGGCGATCCGGAATACAATTTACGGGAAGATCACCAATACGTCCGACGCGAAAAAGGCGTATATCAATAAGATCGTCCCTGTATATGCGAACGACGGGTACAGCTATGACAGTCCGCGGAAGGATGACCACCCCAGATATGTTACGGCAAACTGGAGCGCCCCCTACGCGCTTGCCGACATCGGCACCAGCAGAACGCAGACCTTTGAGCGCAGCCTTTCGGACGCGCTGGACGAGTATCTCGAGTATAAGTCCGCGGCGGATATTACCAAGGACGTCACCAGCTCCTCGTTTACTACCACCTTTAATACCAAGGTCACCTTGACTTATAATTGGAACCGTTATCGCGACAGCGATAATGACGGTGTGCGGTACAGCGGTACCGGTTATCTGAACTGGGCATATGTGGAATATTATTATTTCACCAGCAAGCCCGCGCGCAGCATCGGCACGACGACGTTTGATAAGACGGCAATCGTCAACTTCATCAAACGCTTCGGCAGAACCAAGACCGCGACTGCCGGCGCAGCGGTGAATGTCAATGATTTTGACAGTCTTTATGCGCTGAGCAGCGGGCAGACCGCTGCGGCGAAGAAGACGGCGCTGAATACGCTGAAGACCACCAACCAGACCTATATTACAAACTGTAAAAACAACAGCTACTGGAGCAAATTCATTACTAATGAGTTTATGAATACCAACGCCTCCGGTAATGTTCCCTATTACATGAACCAGATCGACTATGCGATCTACGCGATGGATTATGTCGACGACATTACATGGATCAATAACGAGATCACCAAGTCCGACGCTGTGACCTCCGATGCGGAAAGAGCCTCCCAGCAGACCCGGTATGACAATATTACCGCGCGACTGAACAAGCTGAAAAATGCGTTGACCGGCGGCTCCGGCACAGAAGCGACCAGAAACGCCGCAGCGCTGGCACAGCTGAAAAAACAGCATGGTCTGCAGGCGTGGTCCGCATATGAGGCATATCTCGCCGGGTTGAAGAAAAATCTGGATTATTGGAATATCCGCAAGACCAAGGCGGAGATGCAGGATATTCTGGCTTTTGTCAAGACCTATGAGGTCCCCGACACCGAGGCGGAGGAGCCCCATCTGTTCGCGGGCGACAGCGCCACCAATATTACCAACAGCGACGTCATTGCCAAGGGCGGTCTGCTGAAGGGTAAAGCGGATATCCTTTCCGGTAATACCTATGACGCGGCAATGGTCGCCGAGGTGCTGGCGGAGGGTACCCCGCTGTCGCTCGACGAGGCGTATGCCTATGTCAGCAAGCTGGCGCAGGAAGCCAAGATCCGTGAGTATGAGCCGAAGGTTATTACATGGATCGGCTGGTACGTTCTGCAGGAGGGCATTCTCGACGCCAACGGCACCGACATGTCTGACGCGGAACTGAACAATATGGCGATCGCAGCCAGAAATAAATTAAGTGAAGTACAGGCGGGCTACAACGATCTTGCCGCTTATATCGGCACGTCGGATACCGACATTGTCTTTGCGGACGACGCCACCGGCAGAACCGTTGTAAAGGATATGGAAGCGCTCTATCATGAGGAATTTCTGATGATGGTGGAGCGTCTGCGCCCCGAGGTCGAGGCGGCCTATAAACTGTACACCGATGAGGGCAGCAAGGTCAATGTTGCCAACTTCCAGGCGTTGAAGTATGCGATCAATCATTTGAACACTGTGCTGAACGGTTATCTGAAGGCAGATACCTACGGCAACAGCCAGCTGTACAACGCCGCAAATTCCACCGCACAGGTGAAATCTATCGGTACAATGTACGATGAACTGAAGGCGGGCATTTTGACCGCTTCCAATAACTTTACGGTTGCGGGCTATGAGCGTATTAACCTCGAGACCATCGATTCCGACGGCGACGGCGTGAAGGACAGCTACGCCGTGCGCGAAGGCGATTCCGACGCCGACCTTGCAAGAGAGACCGGCGAGGATTACTACGCCGACAATCTTGCCGTGGAAACAGCGATCAAGACCATTGACGACTTCCTGACCGGCGAGGATTTTGCGAAAAATATCCTGACCTTTAAGAAGACCAATGAGGACGGTACGGAAGAACCCTACAAAACGCCCGACGGTAAAGACGTCAGCACGCTTTCGGAGCTGGTTGACGCGATCATGCGCGATAAGCTGTTTTCCGACAAGATAATGAATCAGCTGGTCGGTCTGCTTTATCCCTCGCTGTGTAATGTTATCAACTTCCAGCTGAGTAACGCGCTGTTTAATACGGCGGGCACGAACGCAAATAAATTCGATCCGTTGTATTTGCAGAATTTGGGTATCGATGAAAGCGCTCTGAAGGCCGAGGCCGGTTCCAGCAGCGGCGCGCATGCTTCCGCCTCGCTCAGTAACATCAGCGGTACGGTCAATATCTATTTTAACGGTAAAAACGGCACACAGAGCTTGGCAAAGCTGCTGCATGACGCAGAGATCGATATTTATCCTGCGTATTTGGCGAACCATGTATCCGACTTCCCCAAGGTTAAGGCTGCGCTAACCGCTGCATCCGGCTGGAGCTCCGGCTATAATATGCACGGCGCCGGTACCTATATGAACGCCATTACCGGCGACTGGAACGGCATCAACCTTACTACCGGTGAGGTCGATACTTCGTTGACCAATAACGGGTACAACCCGTACCTGTATACCAAAAATGCCGAAACCGGTAAATATGAACTAAACCTGACATGGGACATTAACGGCAGCGTAACACTGTTTAAAAACGCGCTGACCGACATTATCAATTCCATTCTGCCTGCGGCGCGGCTGGCGCTGACCGGTCTGAGCAGCTACTCCAAATACTTAGGTAATGTGGGGTATGCTACCAGCAACAATTTGAAAGCAAAAGGTACAGCACAAGCAGGTATTAATTTCATTAACATTACGCCGTCCCTGAACGCCTCCGCTTCATTGGAAGCGCGGGCTGGCGCTACGATTACCATCTCCAGCAATGGCTTTAACGGCTTTAAAACCCTGGTCGTCCCCATTTATGAGGCGCTGGGCGTTACCGATTACGAATACGCGGCAAAGAGCCTTGCCTCGCTGAGTGCGAATGCTTCGGCGGCGGACATCGTCAACGCGATCGTGAATCCGTTGTTGACGTTGATCGATCAGGTATCTGCGCACCCGCTGGATAAGGTGCTGAGCATTCTGCCCAATCTGTCCTACGCTGTTACCTTTGACAGAATCCAGGCGTTGATCAATAAGCTGCCTACCTTGAATGTCTCCGCTAAGCTTAAAGTTGAGAGCTTGGGCGTTAATAATCTCTCGATACTTCCCGATGGAACTTGGAGTTGGATTAAGGATCCGCTTGATTCAATCGCGACAAAGCTTGTTTCTCCTTTTAATAGTGCGATTACAAATGCACTCAACAATAATGTTCCCGCGATTCCGCTGGCGCTGGATTTGGCGGGTATGATCAACCTGTCGGAACTGCTGGGTGTGGACGATATTACCAGCATCAGCGATATTATGATGACGCTGGTCGCAAAGGCGGATAACCCGCAGATCTCCGGCCTGGTGGGCAGCCTGCCCTTTATCAACGGCGGTAAGATTTCCGCGTTGGGCGTCAGAGATATGAACGCGCCGACCGTCCGCAGCGGCGGCAACCGCATCAATATTAAAGCGGATAAGCCCGACATCTTCTGGGACCTGCTCGATTACATCGGCAGAGCGCTGACGGACAAGAATTTTGTCAATGTGATCCTGAGTTTCCTGCCGGAGAGTCTGAGCGAGAACGAGCTTCTCGATCAGATCCTTGAAAAGATTACCACCGATCCCGCGGCGGTCGCGATTGCGATCATCGAGCTGCTGGTGCCGCAGGCATACGCTTATAAGGCGTATGACTGGCGGCTGGTAGACGACGATCCTGCGGTCAAGGGCGCAGACGGCATCTATCTGAACTATTCCACCGATAACCAGTGGTCCTCCGAGCGCGCGCAGTATGTGTTTGAGCATATTGACGACGTGATCAACAGCCTGACCGACGGCGAGGCGGCGGATATTTCCACCAGACTTCGTCAGATACTGACCCGTCTGTTTACCAAGGATAACGCGCTGACGCTGGCGAAGATGCTGGGTACCATCGCTTCGATCGCCGATGAGCAGCCGCTGCTGAACAGCATTTTCAGCGACGCGCAGGGGCTGAATATCGATACCGCCGCATGGGCGGATTATAAAGTCGTCGAATATGAGGACGGCACCGAATACGATCCCGTCAAGGCATGGAAGGCAGTGCTGAAGGCGGAGGACGAAGCCAATAAGCTTCTGCCGCCTGCGGAGCGCACCGACGTTGCCTACAAGACGATTGAAAACCTTCCCGAGATTATGGCGTTTGACGACGGCGATGAGGCGGCGTTTAAGAAAGCGCTGACCACCATCATTAAGCCTTTGACCCCGCCCATCATGAAATATCTGCTGACCGGTGAGGACGTCCACGCCATTAAGGGCGGCTCCGGCAACCGTGTCGTCACGCTGAAAGCGTACGAGGGCTATACTTACGGCCTGTTGCCGCTGCTGAATGCGCTGGGTATCAACGCGCCCAAGAGTACCGCCGCCTTTGTTGACGCGGTCGAAAACGCTGAAGGTTATCTGAAGGGCGACTACTCCGGCTATCTGATCAACATGATCTTTGAGCGTGTTGACTATCTGCTGAGTGAAGATTCCGATATTATTAAAGAACTTCTCACCATGCTGCCGAACCTGCTGTATCTTGTCGATACCAACGCGCTGGTTCCCATGATCGAGAATCTTGCAAAGGGTCCGCTGACGTTGCTGGATACCCTGCGCCCGGTCTATGATATTCTCAACGATCTGGCGCTGCCGAAGATCAACGAGTTGCTGACAGCGACCGGCGAGGACGCCATCACCAATCTGCTGGGCGATGAGGCAAACCTGCCGATTATTACCGATGTTGAGCAGTATCTCAGCGTTGACAATCTGCTGTATGTTGCTGAAAAAATGACCGGTATGAGCTTCTCCGGCATTGTGAAGAACGCTATTGACGGCTTCGTCATGGGCAACCTCGAATCCTACACCGGCACGGATCGGGCAGGCAACACGCAGACCTATTATCAGGTCAAGATGACCACCGATCCGAACGACGGCAACCTGCATACCTGGGACAGCTTGACGCTGCTTCTGGAAGTGCTGATGGAAGTCGGCTTCGGCAAATATACCACAGACAGCGATAATATGGTGGCGCTTTCCACCATTCTTACCAAGTCTCTCTATGAACTGAGAGATAAGGATCCCGAAGCGATCGCAGCGGCGATCGGCACCGCGGTCTCCGCTCTGTTTAATGAGAGCGAGCGCACGACCCTGCCCATTAACTGGACGTATTTCGATGAAGGCAATACCGCTTGGTTTGAAACGGGTTCCTCCATCAAGACCGCGAACAATGATAAGACCAACAGAACCGTTTATAAGCTTGATAAGCTGTACAACAGCTGGAGCGAGGAGGCTGCGACCTATCTCACCGAGAATTTCGAGGAGATCGTCAACGAAGTGCTTGCGCAGCTGAACGTTGAGTTTAAGATTGCCGGCAAGGAAATCAAGATTGAAAAGCTCAGCGACGTTGCAGCCAACCTCAGCAATTTTGTTTACACCAACGAGATTCTTTCCAAGGTTGTCGTCGCTCTGTCCAAGGTGCTTGACGGCGACGGCGAGAAGAAGGGCATCAGCGGTGAGATTATCGACATCGTCGGCAAGCTGATCGGCACCGAGAATCTCGCGGTTGTCAGAGTCATTGACGGCGAAGAGAAACTGGTTTCCTGCTTCTATGACGCGGCGCATGACCTTGATGAAAACGGCGTACACAACTTCGGCTTCGCCGACGGTGATAAGGACGGCTTCGTCGCTGCCCTTTCCGATCTGTTCACCCCGCTGAACGGCGTGCTTCGTTGGTATCTGCTGGGTCAGGATCTTGACTTCTTCTACGGCTCCGAAGCGGGTAAGCTTGCCGAGAAGGACGGCGCGGCAATGTTTACCGTTAAGGGTAACTCCGCTTATGACAACGTGCTTGTTCCGCTGCTGGAATCCCTGCTGGCGGAACCCACAAAGACCAGTGAGGAGCTGCTGGCGGCAACCGCGCCCGTAGACGGAAAGACCTCCGATTCCAACGCGATCATCGCCGCGATCCTTGACCCGATCGCCAACCTGATCGATAAGATAGCTGCAGATCCCACATTTATTCTCGATATTATTCCGAACTTCGTATACTATGTCAATGCAGGCGGCTTGACCTCTGCTGCGTACAACGCGCTGAATATGGTCGTTGAAGTGATCGACGCCGCGAATGACGCAATCGGCGCATTCAAGGACGGTGCGGAAATCGATATTACCGGTATTCTGGATTACTTCATGGACGCTGAAACCGTATTTGAGAACGGCGAAGAGGTTACCTATTACAACACCTTCGATCTCAGCTGGGCGAAGATCATTGCGGACGCGGAAAAGGTACTGGCAGACAACGGCTCGAACGTCAACCTGCACGATACCCTGTTGCCGCTGCTGAGCGGACTGTTTGTCGGCAACCTCGAGGCATACACCTCCGTAAACGGCAATCCCGCCATCAGAATGACGCTGAAGACCGAGGAGGACAGAGCCGAGATGCTCACGATCCTCATCGCAGGCATTCTGACCGCTGTAAAACACACCGATAACAGAGCGGTGATCGTCAAGCTCCTTGATAATATCAAGGATAAGGACGGCAACACCGGCAACGGCGATAAGTACTATCAGGTCATTTACAATATGTTCCGCCTTGACGAACTGCTTGCCAATGTGGAAAATGTGGAGCTTCAGGTACAGGATATTGACTGGCTCTACGGCGAGGAAATTGCCGACACCGATGTGACCGTATCGCCCTTCGGTTCCGAGGAATGGAATTACGGCGGCTACGATCAGTATTGGACCGTTGACAAGGCGAAGTATGTTGCTTCTCACCTCGAAAATTGCGTGGACAACACCATTGCGCTGCTCGGCTTGGGCGAAATCATCGATCTGAGCTTCGGTTCCGAGAGCGAGGAAAACATCAGCTCCATTAAGGATATTCTGAATAATCTTGTCGGCACTAAGCTTTATACCGCTGACCTTGTCAATAAGGTGTTGGCGCTGATCAAGGAGCAGGTACTGCCCAGAATCGACGAGCTTCCGCTTGCGAAACACATTAGGGAAGAAATCAAGAATATTCTCGGCGTTGACGTCACCGCTTATGAGAATATGAGCGAGTTCAGCTTTGCGGACGGTGACCGCGCCGCGTTTACCGACGCGATTGTGACCGTACTCAGACCTGTGGAGCGCGTCTTGCTGTGGCTGCTCTCCGGCGAGGCTGACGCAAACTATGAGTTCTTCTATGTAGAGGAGAACGGCGGCAAGTCCGCGATCACGCTTGTTTCCACAGAGGGCTACGCTTACGGTATTGTTCCGATCCTGGAAGCGCTGGAGTGCAAGGGCATCGTGACGCCCGCCGCCTTCAATAAGGCAGCGCGTGAGGATGCGGATACCATAATCCTCAATATCGTAAATCCGATTCTTGATAAGATCGACGCGATTATGGAAGCGCCCGCAGATCAGATTCTGCAGATGCTGCCCAACGTGATCTTCTTCCTGAACTCTCACGGCGTTGAGACCAGCCTGAATAACCTGCTCAGATCCGTTCGCGCGGTGCTGACGGCGGTGTCTCCCGCATTTGACGAGCCGATCGACCTGTATAAGACGCTGAATCTGAACTTTGACGATCTGAATCCGGACTTCCTGCTTGACTACGCGATTGACGCATTGAAGAATGTGGAAGCGCTGCAGGAATTTGACTTCGATAGCCTTGATCTGCGCAAGATCGTTGTTCAGCTGACGGTCGGTAAGGTGACCTCGTACACCTCCAAGAACGGCAAGACCGCATACAGAATGGGATATTCCAAGGACGATACGGCTGCCAACGAGGGCGCGCTGATCACCATGATCCTGCGTTTTGCGCTGGATTGGCTGTTGGAAGAAGAAAATCAGGAAGCGGTTATTAACTTCATTAACAACAATGTGAAGGACGAACAGGTTCGCGGCTATTTGTTGACCACCTACGACACCATGCGCAGCTATGTGGGCAAGACGCAGGGCGACACTATGCTTCTTGGCTTCGTCTACTACATCTTCTTTGCATGGGATAAGGCGTCTGACGCGATTAACGGCAGACTGCAGACCACCAACGATAACTGGAAGTTTGTGATCGGTATGATCAACGGTTCCGATGACAGCGCGATCTCCTCGTTCGGCGATATGCTCAGCAAGCTCTTCGGCAGCACTGAGGACGTTATGGACGAAAACGGTATCGCGTCCAAGGGACTGATTCCGTTCTTCCAGAAGATTGCCAACTGGTTCAGAGCCCTGATCGACTGGTTCAAGACTTTCTTTGGCAGAGCATAAACAACAAATCGAAAACTCCGTGCCCGCAAGGGTGCGGAGTTTTTTCATTTTACTTTATAGGAAACTGCTCGCGTTGTGAGCAGTTTTGCATATGTGCGCAAGCGCATGAATGACGGGGCGAAGCCCCTTATTGAACAAGATGCACCGATCCGCCCCCCAAAATGGGGGGCGGGTTGAGGATATGCCGAGGTCGTTTTTATGCCCTTGCGGGCATTGCTCGGCAAATTAAAAATATTTGAATTTATTTGTTTTTTAAATGTTTTTTCAAGGTTTGACGGGTATACTCATTTCAACAAATCAATCAAGGAGGTCAACATCATGAGTTATCAGAACTTGTTTGAGCGGACGGAAAAGAAATATCTCGTCACTGCCGCGCAGCAGGCGGCGCTTCTGAAAATTGTCGGATCCCGGCTGCAGGAGGATAAATACGCAAGAAGCACGATCCTGAGCCTGTACTTTGATACCGACGATTACCGTATGATCCGTGCCTCCGTGGAAGAACCGATTTACAAAGAAAAATTGCGGCTGCGCAGCTACGGTGTGCCGAAGGATGATACCACGGTGTTTTTGGAACTGAAAAAAAAGTACAAGAGCGTGGTTTATAAACGGCGCGAAGGTATGACGCTGACTGACGCGCGTGCCTTTATTGACACCGGAAAGGGCGCGAAGGATTCTCAGATCACAAAGGAGATCGAATGGCAGTTTCGGTTTTATCCCAACTTGCAGCCCCGTGTTTTGATCAGCTACGACAGGTTGGCGTTGGTCGGAACCGAAGAACGCGATTTGCGCATAACCTTTGACAGCAACATTCTCTACCGCGATTACGATTTGGATTTGGCAAGCGGAATCGGCGGTGAACGAATTTTAGATGTCGGTATGCGGGTGATGGAGATCAAGGCGCTGGACGCGATGCCTCTTTGGCTCTGCGACACGCTGGATATGCTGAAAATTTACCCGGCGTCCTTTTCTAAATACGGGACGGCATACACAAGAATGCATGAAAATAAATTTTTTATTAAAGGAGCGGATCACTGTGCTTAACAATTTATTCAGTGCCATTTATACAGGCGACGTTACGGTAAAAGTTTATATTATTTGTACCCTTGTTTCTTTGGTCTGCGGCGCGGCAATTGCCGTGTCCTCCGCCTTTCGGTCCCGGCTTTCCAAAAGCTTTCGCGTAGCGATTTTCCTGATCCCGGCGGTCGTGCAGACCGTGATCATGCTGGTCAACGGCAGCATCGGCACCGGATTGGCGGTCATGAGCGCGTTCTCGCTGATACGGTTCAGAAGCGCGCCCGGTTCCGCCAAGGAGATCGTCGCCATCTTCGCCGCGATGGCGGCAGGGCTTGCCTCGGCAACGGGTTATGTGTTCCTTGCGCTGATTCTGACCGCAATTGTCGCGATCGTAATGATCGCAGCGGAGTTCATTCATATCCGCGAAGAAGACGATCTGCGCAGAATCCTGCGGATCACCGTCCCTGAAAGCCTAAGCTACGCGCATGAATTTGATGACCTGTTTAAAAAATACACGACCGAGAGTCTGTTGACCACCTCTAAAACCACCAATATGGGCAGCCTTTACAAACTGACTTATAAGATTCGGCTGAAGAACGAATCCGATGTGCAGGCGTTTATTGACGAGCTTCGCGTACGGAACGGCAATCTTGAAATTTCCGTTTCTCTGCCCGAGATTGAACATAACGAACTGTAAAATACCAATGCAGGTATCCGATTGCGATGATAAGAAAGGAAAGAGCAGTATGAAAAAGAAATTACTGGCAATTGCATTATCGATTAGTATGATTTCCATGTTTTCCGCATGTGCCGATAAAACAAACGTTGACGGCTCCACGCCGACCGCAAGCGCCGTTGCCACCACGGACACTCCGACAGGCGTTGTCGTAACCGATGACGACGGGTATGACCTGACCTTTACGGCAAAGGATCTGGACAGCAGCTTTGAGTTGCAGAGCAGCACGCAGATCGTATTTTCCGACAGCGGCGTTACCGTCACCGGCTCCGGCGCGGAAGCCGCGGGAAATATCGTCAACATCAGCAAGGCGGGCACATATGTGATCTCCGGTTCGTCGTCCGACGGCAGGATCAACGTCAACGCCGGCAACAGCGACGACGTGAAGCTGGTGCTGAATGGGCTGACCCTTGCGTCCTCGACCGCCGCGATCACGGCAGTCAACGCGGATAAGGTCATTCTCACGCTTGCGGCAGGCACGGTCAACAGCGTTGCCGACAGCGCCTCCTATACATTGGATTTGGACGGCTCTGACGCGGATGCGGCGATCTTCGCCAAAACCGATCTTACCATCAACGGCAGCGGTACGCTGAACGTTAACGGTAACTATAAGCACGGCGTCGTCTCGAAGGACAGTCTCGCCATTACCGGCGGCACGATCAACGTGACGGCGGTCAGCACCGGTATCGAGGGCAAGGATTGTGTGAAAGCCGCCGACGCGACGGTCAGCGTTACCGCAGGCACGGACGCGATCCGTTCCACCAATACCGACCGTGAAGATCGCGGCTTCGTCTATCTGCAAAGCGGCGTTTATGACCTTACTGCGGGCAAGGACGGCGTGCAGGCGCAGACCATGCTGCGTGTGGACGGCGGCACGGTCAATATCACTACCGGCGGCGGCAGCGTCAACGGCACAAAGGCGCAGCAGTTCCGCGATATGTTCTCAGGTTCCGGCAGCGCGTCCGATTCCGACAGCGCCAAAGGCTTAAAATCCGACGGCGATATTAAAATCAACGGCGGTACGCTCACCGTGGACAGTTGCGATGACGCGCTGCATGCGGCGGACGAAATCATCATCAACGCGGGCACGCTCGCTCTCAGCAGCGGCGACGACGGGATCCATGCAGATAACAGCGTGGAAATCAACGACGGCACGGTGGAGATTCTCACCAGTTATGAGGGCATCGAAGGCTCCTATATCACCGTGAACGGCGGGAATATCTCCCTTGCGGCGTCCGACGACGGCGTAAATATTTCCGGTGGCAACGATTCCGGCATGGGGTTCGATCCCTTTGCGGCGGCGAGCGACGGCATGCTGACCATTAACGGCGGCACGCTGCTGGTCAACGCCTACGGCGACGGGCTGGATTCCAACGGCAGCATCACCATTACCGGCGGCACGATCTATGTCAGCGGCCCCACGGATAACGGCAACGCCGCGCTGGATTATAACGGCGCCGCCACCATGACCGGCGGCGTGCTGATCGCGGCAGGCTCCGGCGGCATGGCGCAATCGGTGACCGGCAGCGGGCAAGGCTCGATTATGACGAACATTACCGCGCAGTCCGGCGGCACCGAGGTCGCACTGGTTGACGCGAACGGCAATGTGATCGCCGCCTTTACGCCGGAAAAGCAGTACAGCAACGTGGTGTTCTGCGCCCCCGGGATCGCAAGCGGCAATACCTATACCGTGGTTTGCGGCGGCAGCACGGTCGCAACCGTCACCATGGATTCCGATAATTACGGCGCCTCCGCCGACATGGGCTTCGGCGGCCCCGGCGGTATGGGCGGCGGACAGATGGGCGGCCCCGGCGGCGGACAGATGCCCGGCGGCTTCGGCGGCAGACCGTAAAACAACAGAATACAAAAGGGCTGTTGCAGTAAGATGCAACAGCCCCCTTTTACCTTTTCGCAATTATTTGTCGCTGTTTTTCAACGCCGCTGCAAACGCGGGCTTCATCCCCATACCGTCGGCATGGAAGCGGTGATTCTGGCACATATCATAGCCGGGGAGGTTGTTGCCCTCTACCAGCGCGGGACCGTCCGGCGTGATCGCCACGTCCCAGCCGATGTACCGCATATGCGGCTCCACCAGCGCGGCTTTCAGGCACAGATCGACCGCTTCTTTGTAATACGGGATCTGAAATCCTTTAAAAACAAAGCCGTTTTGCGGGTGCTTGTCGTAATAGGAGACCGTTTTGTCGCAGAACATGGGGAAATTGATTCTGCCGTTTTCGTCCAGCAGTGTGTACATGCCGCCGCTGGAAATGTTATCCACGTCGTTTTTGCCGCTGCCGACCCGCACCAGCGAATACACATGCCGCGGCGTGCCGTCGTCTGCAACGACGGTGACGATCCGAATCGTGTTGACCGAGCGGTCGCAAAGCTTGTTCATCTCGGGGTGCTGCCGGATCGCTTCCTCCGCCAGCGTAAAATTATCGTCGATCAGCGACGCGTACAGCGTCTGCAAGTCAGTGCCAGTGGCGACGGTCACCTTTTTTACGCCCTCTCCGCCGAAGGATTCCGCCCGTTTTGCGAAAAACACGGGATTTTTCCCGACAAACGCTGCAAATGCGTCAAAGCCGTCATGCAGATCAATGTACGTTCTGCCGAGAAACGGGGTAAATGTCTTGTTAAAGTCCAGCTTATTGTTGAATACATGATAATAGGCGCGGTCATTCAGCTGCTGCACCAGCGCAATGTTGTCGTTCATCGTCATAAAAGTGTCCCGCTTTGCGCCCTTGTTGTAGACAAAGCCGAACGTAAGATAATCCAAATGCCCGAAGCCCTTAAACAGCATGCAGTTGACCATGTCGCAGAAAATCGCCGCTTTCGCCTTGCCCGATTCCCGATGCACCGTGTCGATGTTGCGCTGCATGCGTCGCAGGCTCCCCATATCCATGCGCCGCAAAAATGTTTGTATTTTTGACATAATAACACCTCTTCTCAGTATCCCCAAAACAAATAAAATAATAATCCCGTTGATGTTGTTTGTCAAGACTTGCCGGTTAGTTGTAATTATTTTTAATAAATCCGTTGCCCGGCGAAGCGGAACGGCGCAAGTTAAGGCGCAATTTCGGAACCGCTTCGCGCAGTGACAGTAATACACAGACGGCATGATAAATATTTACAAAATAGTCTTGATTTGTACGGGTTTTTTATGTATAATTTATAGTGTTAAAATCTTGTTAAATGAAAGGGCGTAGAGTTATGATGCGTCGAAACAAATCAACCAAAATACTCAGCGTAATCCTCTCCGTGCTGATGCTGTTCGGAGTGTTCACGCCGGTCATTGCGTTTGCTGACAGCAGCAACCCGCCTACGTATTCCATTGACGGGAACCGTAATGTGACAACGACCTATAAGGCGGCGACCGATAAATACGGGACCGCGCCCTGGTCCGCGCCCGCGCTGCCGACGGCGCAGTCGACCAACCCGCCCGCAGGCTGGGAATATTATTCAGTGATTAATGGCAATGATTATATCTATTATTACTATCCCGCTGAAATTTATGTGGATATGTCTGAAACCTTGGAGTCTGCCGGTTATTTTACCTATGTCTATGCGCATTACGGCGCAAAAAAGGATAAGTACAGGGCTTTTGTCAGCGGCTGGCTTTGGGGCGAGATTAGCGATCGCGTTGACGACGGCGGCGGCACGACCGTTTATACAACAGATACGAGCAACGACAACTACGCGTCTTGGAATGCGCTGAAAACACTGTTTGAGCCTTATTATGATGAGGCGGAAAAAAATGCGGACAGAAGATACAACTACCATCAGGGCACGAATAATCAGGGCGGTACTTTCCAAAATGATGACATGCGTGAAGATGATAATAACGTAGGAAATGTGATCCTTTGGCATAATAACGGCAAGTCCGCCTATGACGAGCTGATTTATTTGCGCGGCACGCCTAAACAGACGGGGTCTATTGCCTATAAAACCTGGGGCGGCAGCCCGGTGTTTATGATAACACAAAAGGAAGATTGGGGCTGGAAGGACTCTATCGTTTACAGAAAAAATGCGGTCTACAACAATTCTGGTAATCAAGTTTCTAACAGCAATTCCTCCAGCCAGAAAATATCCGGTTGGAATGAGATTATCATTACTTACAACGTCTACGACAAATCAGAGCTGAAGGCGTTGATCGATACTTGCGATACTGTTTACAATTCCGCCGACAACAAGAACTACACCGCTTACGCGGTCGGCAACACATGGACGACATTTGAAACTGCGTTGAACAAGGCAAAGACCATGCTTACCACCCGTGAGATCAAAGCGGATGGAAAAACCTCCCAGCAGGTGATCGACGATATGGTCGATGAGCTGCAAGATGCGCTGGACGCGCTGGCATTTAAAGCCGATGCCACCGGTATTCAGTCTGATATAGACGCGGCAAAGGCGATCAAGACCAATGCGGGCGCCGACTATGAAAATATTTATTCCGCGTCTGCACGGGCTGCCCTGCAAAGCGCCCTTGACGATGCGGAGCGCGCGGTCGCAAATGTAACGACTTATTATCCCGCCGTCGATCATGCGACCAACAGCGGTATTAGCGCATACAGCGATCAGGACGCGCTGAAAACAAATTATGAAGACCCGCTGGAAGCGGCGATCGCCGCGATGGATCCCGACGGCCTCAATCCGCCCAGTTATACGGCGTATGAGACGTGGAAAACCGCGCATGCAACGCTGCCCGAGGGTAATTGTTACACGGCGGCGTCCTTGGCTGCCTATAATGAGAAGCTTGCTGCGATGGAGACGCTGAAAGCGGATACCGCCTTGACCTGGCGCGACGATCAGAGTGATGTTGACGCGGCGATGACCGCCATCGGCAACGCTTATGACGCGCTGGTTGCCGACCATGATTATTCGGATTATGTTAACAACGGCGACGGTACCCACAGCATCGTTTGCAGCCGGGATCACAGCCATGTCGGCACCGCGTCCGTCACGCATGCCTATACGACCCGCGTCAGCACAAATCAGCCCTATGCCTGCCAGCCCGGTACCGCGGTAGACGAGTGTGTCTGCGGCGCGCAAACCGAGGTGACAGTCGCCGCGACGGCGGAGCATACCTATAATGAAACAAAGGTCGCCATCGATACCGAAGCGACCTGCACCACCCCCGGTCAAAAGACCTATACCTGCGTGGTTTGCGAACAGGAGACCAAGCAGGAATCCTATACCGATCCCGATGCGCACAAATATACCGGCGCGTGGGAGAACACCGGCGACGCGGAATATCACTACGACTATTGTGTAAACGACCGCACCCATGCCGCGCAGAAAGCCGCGCATGATTTCAGCGGTGATCCTGTGATAGTTGACGCGACCTATGACGCGCCCGGCTCTAAGACATGGACCTGCCCGGATTGCGGCTATCAAAAGATCGAGTCGATTCCGCAGAAAACGCATACCTATGGCGAATGGACAGACGATGAAAACGGTACGACCCACAGCCGCACCGTAGACGGCAGCGGAAAAGAGACGGCAAATCACGATTTCAGCGGCGATCCGGTGGTTGTTGAGGCGACTTATGACGCGCCCGGTTCCAAGACCTGGTCCTGCTCCGTTTGCAGCGCAACAAAGGTGGAAACCATTGCGCAGAAACAATACACCTACGGCGATCCGGTCGACAACGGCGACGGTACGCATCGCAGAACCGCAAATGAGAATCCCGCTGTCGTGATCGATGAAGCGCACACGTTCACAACCACAAGCACCACCCCCGCCACCTGCAATGCGAACAGCATTTCCCATCAGGCATGTGCTTGCGGCGCGGTGCGGGACATCACGAATCCCGGCACTGCCACCGGCAAGCATGAGTACCGGGAATATGCGCGCGACGACGCCGACTGCGGCAATGCGGGTACAAAATATCTCAGATGCGCCGAGTGCGGCAATGAAACCACGGAAACGATCCCCGCGACCGGCAACCACAGCTGGAAAATCGTAAACGAGAGTCCGGCGACCTGCCAGCAGACGGGTTCCAGAGATTGGGAATGCCGTGTTTGCGACGCCACCAAATCCGAGGTGATCGGGAAGATCGATCATTATGACCGCAGCCCCAAGGACGGCAAGTGCGATATGTGCGGCAACGACATGCCCGATGAATCCGACACCGATTCCGAGGTTGTCGGCGGGTATCCCACCGATAAGGACGGCAAGGTCTGCGCCTACTGCGGTCAGGTGCATAAGGATGATATGTGGGGCAGATTGCTGCACGTGATCCATTCGATCCTTGCGTTCTTCCTGCAGGTTTTCCGTATGAACAGATAACAAAAACCGATTCTAGACCCGCTTCGGCGGGTCTTTTTTAATGCAGAATTCGGAATGCGGAATGCTACCCGTTTCCGCCAATTTGTGGGGACGGCATTCCGCATTCAAAACCGGCGCGATCTTTCGGCGGATTTTTTTACATGGTGTTGAAAAAGTTTACAAAAAGCTCTTGCAATCAATAGGAATTTTGTATATAATGATATATGTATCAGACTCATCAGGAAAGGGTGTTGTAAATGACATCAATGAAAACCAAGAAAAGATGGCAGTCCGTGTTGTCGGTACTGCTGACGCTGGTTATGTGCGTCGGCATTTTTGCCGTGGCGCTGCCCGGCTTATTGCCCGTGGCGGAAGCTGCTACCGCGGGGAAATATAGATTATTTATCACAATCTATGTAGATGACTCCGCCGACAAAAAGGAAAATATACAGAATGAACACAGTTTTTGGGAATTTACGTACCAGAAAAATAACGGTACTGCCGGTGCGAACCCTGCGCCGACTTATAAATATATGATGCAAGAGCATTACAGTACATGGTTGTATAAGAGTAGCACAAAAACAAATGTTACATCTTATATCGATTTAGATGGTTTCCCATCGCAGCTTTATATTGAACACGACGCCGTATGGACTGACGGCGTTCGGTATCATGTAAAATCGATCAAGGTCTCCAATACGAGCGTTACCGATGCCAGTAAGGCAACTGAGATTTGGACTGGCAATGTGGACGTGAAAAGCGGCGGTGTCGGAAATAGTGTCGATAAGGAAACGATTACGATTGATTCTTCTAAGAATCCTTATGTTAATACAGTAACATGGGCAAATACCAACGACGTCACCATCTCGCTTTCCAAAACAGCGAATAGGACGGGAAAAACGCCTACTGCGACAGTAAAGGATCAGTACGGCGTGAATTGGTATCAGGCGCCGAACTACGCGATCCGCACAACCGCTGCAGCCAATACCACAACAACCTCTACGCTGGCAGGGTATGGTATTACGGCAAGCGCGTCCGGTGATACCTGTACCGTTACCTGCGATTACACCAAGGCTCTCGATTGGGTCGCGGGGGTAACCAGCGGTTCCAGAAACGTGTATGTGACCGCATATCTCGCCAGCTCAAATTCTTCTGTCGGCACGGCAAAAACATCAAGCACAATCAAATTTATTTTAAATAACCCCACCTACAAGGTGTATTTCTATAACGGCGACGGGTCAAAAATGTCAGAGCAAACTGTGTCGTACAAGAAATCGGCAACCGCGCCTACGGATACGCCGGTACTCTCTCCGCTGACGAAAAATGCCGATGACACAAATCACTATGTATTCTCCGGCTGGGACAAGAGCTATTCCAGTATTACAGCGACAACAAATGTATATCCCAAGTTTGAAACCGCAGTCGCCCATACCTATGGCGACTGGGAGCCAACGGACGACGCGCAGCATCAGCGCACTTGTTCGGTATGTGGCTATGTGCAATCGACGGCGCACAACTTCCCCGCCACATGGACGATCGATGGTACCTCGCATAAGAAAGTCTGCCCGGATTGCGGGAAGGTGCTGGGCGGTAATCATACCTATAATGATGTTGTGACTGCACCCACCTGCGAGACGGAGGGCTACACTACCCACACCTGCACCATCTGCGGATATTCCTACAAGGATAGCTATGTCGATGCTAAGCAGCATGATTGGGATTACGCAACGGGTACGGATAACGGCGACGGCACGCATACCGTGAAATGTAAGAACGACCCGACCCATACGAAATCCGTCGCACATACCTATACTGACGTTGTGACCCCGCCCACATGCGAAACAAAGGGCTACACCACCCACACCTGCACCGTCTGCGGATATTCCTATACGGACGATGAAACCGCCGCGCTGACCCATGCGTGGGACGAATCGGTAGGTACGGACGATGGCAACGGCAGCACCCATACGATCTCTTGTACAAGAGACGCGACCCATACGAAATCCGTCGCGCATACCTATACCGACGTTGTGACCGCGCCTACCTGTGAAGATCAGGGCTATACTACCCATACCTGCACCGTCTGCGGTTATTCTTACAAGGATAGCTACACCGATGCGATCGACCATGATTGGAATGAAGTTGTGGGTACGGACGATGGCAACGGCAGCACCCATACCATCATTTGTAAGAACGACGCAACCCATACAAAGTCCGTTGCGCATACCTACAATGACGTTGTAACTCCGCCTACCTGTGAAGATCAGGGCTATACTACCCATACCTGCACCGTCTGCGGTTATTCCTATACGGACAGCTACACCAACGCGATCGACCATGATTGGAACGAAGTTGCGGGTACGGACGACGGCAACGGCAGCACCCATACCATCATTTGTAAGAACGACGCGACCCATACAAAGTCCGTCGCGCATACCTATAATGACGTTGTGACTCCGTCCACCTGCGAGGAGCAGGGCTACACCACGCACACCTGCACCGTCTGCGGTTATTCCTATACGGACAGCTACACCGCGCCGCTGCAGCACGACTATGTATACGTCGATCAGGGCGACGGCACCCATATCGGTATCTGCTCGCATGACAGCAGCCATAAGACCGTGCCCGCAGCGCACGTGTTCGACTATGAAAACGGCGAGATTACAAAACCGTTCGATTGCGGCAACAACGGCGAAATGACCTATACCTGCTCCGATTGCGGCGCGACTGAGGCGAAGATCATTCTTGCCACCGGCAACCACGTATGGACGGTCACTGACGAAGCAGTTGCTTCCTGTCTGGAGGACGGCGAGCGTTCCTATGCGTGTGAGGTCTGCCACCAGAAGAAAACGGAGAAGATCTACGCCACCGGGCATAAGGACAGAGATAACGACGGTATCTGCGACGTGTGCGGCACTTCGCTTTCCCGTGCGGAATTCCCCGGTAAGCTGTGCGCATACTGCCATCAGGTGCATCGGAATGACCTCTGGGGCAAGGTAACGCATGTGTTTCATTCCATCTTCGCGTTTATTGTCGGTCTGACAAGAAAATAACCGCAACAAGACGTTCCATGTCCGCTGTCTTTTCGACAGCGGACTTTTTGCTTCATATGGTACTCGTCTGAAAAAATGATTGACACAGCGCTGAAATATGCGTTATGATAAATACAGAAATTCAGAAAAGAGGTCTGCATTATGTTGCAAAAACTGATTGCCTTTTTTATGTCGATCGTCGCGTTTTTCACCGGTCTGTTCGGCGGTGGAAAAAAATCGACAAAACCCGAAATGACAGTACAGGAATACTCGGGTTATGTGTACGGACAGAACATTTCCTACGGCAAAGATGAACGGCATCTGATGGATATGGCGCTGCCCGCGGACGCCGCGGGAAAGACCATCGGGCTGGTTCTGCTGATCCACGGCGGCGCGTGGATTGCCGGCAGCAAAGATATCTTCTCGCAGGATTATCTCGCATCGTTTGCCCGCAGCGGATACGCCGTGGCGGCGATCAGTTATCGATATCTTTCCGATTCCGTGCATATGGAGGATCTGATGGACGATGTTGAGGCGGCGCTGCGCATGATTAAGTATATCGGCGCAATCCGTGGAATCAATATTGAAAAGTGCCTGCTGACGGGCGGTTCCGCCGGGGCGCATATGTCGCTGCTGTACGCCTATTCCCGTCAACAATCTGCGCCGATCCGGCCCGTTGCCGTTGTAAGCAACTGCGGCCCGACGGATCTGACAATTCCCGCGCAGATTGAGAACAGCGCGATCGGCAGCACGGCAAAAATGCTGGAGCTGGTGAGCTGGGCGACCGGCGTTACGCTGTCGGAAAAGGATTACAATAAGAAAAACAGCCAATATGAAAAAGTCATGGCTGCCGCCAGAGCCGAATCCCCGTTGTACTACGCGGACACGGCGGTGCCCACGGTCATCGCCCATGGCGAAAAAGATTCCGTCGTGCCTTATTCCGGTGCGGTGGCGTTGGACAAAGCTTTGACGGCAAGAAATATCCGGCATGATTTTGTGTCGTTCCCCAATTCCGACCACGGGCTTGACCGCGACCCGGATTGCACGATGCTGGTCAATCAGTTGCTGGTGCAATATGCCGCGGAATACCTGAATTAACAAAAACTGCCGAGAGGCGTACTCTTCCTTGCGAAGTGCGCGCCCCTCGGCGGCTTTTTCATATACATCATAAGGATTTTTCTTATCCCGGTCGTATAATAAGTGAAGGAGGGTTTTCCCATGAAAAAACGGAAGAAAATACTGCTGATCGCGCTGGTCGTGCTGATTGCCGTACTGGTCGTGCCGATCCCGTCGGGCAGCTATAAGGACGGCGGAACGCGGGAATTTACCGCGCTGACCTATAAAATCGTGCGCTGGAACGCCATGGTAAATGCGGACTACACCTACAGCGGGACAAAAATTTATTCTTTCCCGCATAATTTCCGCGATTACAGCGCCCTGCTTGCCGAAGCGCTTGCCGCCGAGGGCAGGGACAGCAGCGGCAGGCTGATCGCCGAGCGCACGCGGCGGGACGTCGAATATACCGACCCATACATCGATACCGCCGCGCTTACGCCGGAGGAGCATGACATGGACATCGACCTATATATTACATCCATCTATAAAAATTGCTTTTTCGGCGAGGCGGTGATCCCGCTGCCGAATGAATACAAGGTCAATTGTGTCTTGCCGGAGGATTACTGCGTGGGCGACAAGGTGCATGTAACGCTGACAAACGCGTATTACGATCAAAAAAATTTCCGCATGGAGGGCGACGCCGCAGCGGTGACCGTCAGCGATTTTGAACTTGACCCGAATATGGACTATAAGCCTGTGATCTATTTGTACCCCGAGACGCCGACCGATGTGACCGTACAGCTTGCGCTTGACGGGCAACTGACCTGTACCTATCCCGCCTATCGCAACGGCTGGCAGGTGACCGCCGCGCCCGACGGCACGCTGACGGACAGCGACGGGCAGACCTACAATTATCTGTATTGGGAGGGGCTGACCGATGCGGACTACGATTTCAGCGCGGGATTTTGCGTGAAAGGCAGCGATACCGCCGCATTTCTGGAGACCGCGCTGGCGCGGCTGGGGCTGACCCGTCGGGAGGCGAACGAGTTTATCGTCTACTGGCTGCCGCAGATGCAAGAGAATCCGTATAACGTGATCGCGTTCCAATCCGACGCATATGCCGACGCGGCAAAGCTTTCCGTTTCCCCGTCGCCGGATACGCTGATCCGTGTATTTATGGCATGGCACGCGGCGGACGCGCCGGTGGAGATCGCCCCGCAGAGCTTGTCCGCGCCGACGCGCAGCGGCTTTACCGTGGTGGAGTGGGGCGGCACGCAGACGCATGCAAACTAACGGGGCGTGAATTTCTATGAAAAAGATTATTTGTCTATTGTTGGTTTTTCTGATATGCTTCGTATGCGCAGGGTGCGGCGCAGGAAAGCTGCCGGCGCCCTTGGATGGGAATACTGAGCCGACCACCGAGATCGCCTCTCCACCGGCCGACGGCATTTCTGTGGATTATGCGCGTAAATTCGCGCGCATCCGCATGACGCTGCCCGAGGACTGGCAGTATGAGATTTTCCCCGACGACTGGGACAAGAGCGACAGCGACCATTTTGGGATCCGCTTTCGTCCCACAGGGAAAAGCAGCTACGCGGCGCTGGATTTTTATGTAGGATCGTTCGGCGTTTGCGGTACTGGGCTTTCGCAGAAAATCATCACGACAGACGCGGGATATACGGCGTATATCGGTATGTACGACGGCGAATCGGCGTGGGATTTCGTCTGGTTCCGAGACGCGCCCGGCTGTTACGTGGCGACGAATAACGGTTTGACCGGCGCAGACGCCGACCGGGCGATCGAGATTTTAAACACTGCGGTACTGGGGCAGGAGGGCAGTATCTCCGAGGCGGACGCGCTGCGGATCGGGCTGGAAAACTGCACGGTAACGGGGTATTCGTACGAGACGGCGGATTTCAACTACACGGACGGCTCCTGGGAGGTGCGCTTCGGCGATCCGGATTCCGATACGCCGCTGCAAACGGTCGTCATCGGCGCAAACTACAATCATTGAAAAAACAGGGCTTCGCGCCTGAAACTGAAAAAGCATCTGCATTGACGCGCGGTCAGGCAGATGCTTTTTTCGGTTATTTTTCGGTTGCTTATTGCGCCGCTGTGGTCGCTTCCGCGAACGCCGGGTCGGCGGCGGGGATGATGCTGCCGTCCGCCGCGCTGTCCGCGACCGTGAGGGTCACGCGGTCGCCCACGTTGAAGATCACAACCGCGCTGCTCAGCTCTGCGGATACGTAATAGTAAACGCCGTTGCCGTCCAGCTCGATATAATAATAGGTATTGCCGCTGATGACCGCGCTGCGCATGTCGGTGATCGTGCCGGTGATTCTTGCCGTCTGCGCCGCAGGGGGCGTTTCGGGCGCGGCGGCAACGTCGTCGATCTTGCCGCTCATATCAATATCGATAATCACGCCTCTTGCCGCCAGCTTGCTGATATACGCCTGCAGGCAGGCGCGCAGATCGGGGTTATCGTCGTTGGGGCTTCTGACCGCGTCGGAGAACTGGTTGACGTTGACCATCGCGTAGCTCTTGATAACGTCGGTGGCGTCCTTAAGCGACATCAGATAGGTCGCCTCGCCGTCCAGATTGATAAGAATCGGGAACGTGGCGTTCCAGCCCTTATCCGATACGATGCCCTGCGCGGAATTTTGCGCCGCAAGCTCCGTCGCGCCGGAGGCGGTGTAGAAGTAGGCTTCTTTCGTGCGCTGGTTGATGATGATAAAGCCGAGGATCGATTCGTCGCTGGTGACGCTGGTCACGCCGGTATACAGATACACGTCGTCGCCGATGGCGATATAGTTGGAGCCGGTGGTGGTCATTTTTACGCCGGTCTGCCCGATGAACGCGTTGATGAAGCCGCCTGCGTATCTTCCGAAGTAGTTGTACTGCGTAACCAGCAGGTTCGCGTTGTAGACCTGATCGATCCACTCGATATTGTTGCCGTCGTTGCCGGTGCCGGCGCGGACTTCCTCCATCGTGTAATACTTGATCTCACCGGTGACCGCGTTGACCATGGTGATGCCGATCACGTCGTCGCCGCCAAGCAGACCGACGGTCTTGTCGATATGCTCGGTGATCCAGTAGGGCGTGCCGTCCTCGTCGATCTCAAAGGACGAGGTGCCGAACAGATAGGTGGGGTAGGCGAAGCGCAGGACTCTGCCGAGGTAGCGGGAAAAATGCTCCGCAGTGGAAATCTTGATGCCCTCGGGCAGCTGAATAAGATCCGCCTGCTGGGTGTTCATATTCACGGTGACATAGCCGGGCAGACCGTCCGCGCGGTTTTTGAACCATTTGAAAATATCGCCGTACTGCAAGGGGAACACGCGGTAGGGGCGGTTTTTATAGTTGATCTGCGTGGAATACAAATTTGAGACCTCAAACTGGGACTCCTTGCCCACCAGCGCCAGATCGCCCAGCGTTTTATCCGCCAGACGCTCCGCCGCGTTGGCGTCGATCAGCGGGAGCTTGTTAAAGTCCTCGATATTATCAATAGCGGAAAAGCTTTGGGCGAAGTCGCCCTCCTCCACGTTGATGATGCGGGCATACGCCTTTGCGCGGAACAGCGCCGCAGAGGAAACATAGCCGCCCGCCAGCACCAGCGCCAGCGCCCCCGCGAGGATCACGGGCGCCACGGATACGCGCTTGACATAGGGGATAAATTCCGTTTTTACAAACGCCTTGCTCGTCACGACGACGCTTGCCACGAAGGACGCCAGCACCAGCCCGATATAGGCGTAGAACGTCGTGGATTTCAGGTTCATCGGCGGCAGCATGAAATAATATGCCACAGCCGCCACCACCGCCGCGACGGCGACGCTGATCAATATTTTCAGCGCAGACTTCTCAGGCGGGATGTAGACGCTTTTGGTATTTGATTTGCCGTTTTTGGAAAAATCAACTTTGATGGGTTCCAAGCTCCGCAACTCCTTTAAAATTGCATTTTAATAATTTCAGTATACTATACCTACCGTTTAAATACAAGCGAATTTTATATTAATATTGAAAGTTGGATTTTTTTAGCATATAATAAATACATTCTATATTTACGGAGCGAAGCCATGAGCAGTACGTTTTTTGCGTTTTTGTCGAGAATGAAATATATCAACCGCTGGGCGTTGATGCGCAATACCTATGAGGAGAATTTGAGTACCCACTCCTTTGAGGTGGCGGCGCTTGCCCATACGCTGGCGCTGATCGGCAACCGCAGGCTGGGGAAATCGCTGAACGCCGACCGCGCGGCGGTGCTGGGCTTATATCACGACATGCCGGAGATTTTAACGGGCGATCTGCCCACGCCGGTGAAATATTATAATCAGGACATCGTCAACGCCTACGCCGTGGTGGAGCAGGCGGCGATAGAAAAGCTGATCGGCGCGCTGCCCGAGGATTTCCGCGGGGACTTTATCCCCGTGCTTACAAAATGCGACGGCGACGACGCGTTATGGACGCTGGTCAAGGCGGCGGACAAGCTGGCGGCGTACATCAAATGCGTTGAGGAACGCAAGGCGGGCAATACGGAGTTTTCCGGCGCGGAGGAAACGACCCGCGCGAAGCTCGCGGCGCAGAACGTGCCGGAGGCAACTATTTTTATGGAAGAATTTTTACCCGCGTTTGAAATGACTTTGGATCAGATTTCGGATAACAGTTAAAAGGAGCAAGCAATGGATATTTTTGAAACGGTCAAGAAAATTGCCGCGATCCCCTCTGTCTCCGGCAATGAGGAAGCGGCGCTGCCGCTGTATAAGGCGCTGCTTTCGCCCTATACGGACAACGTGTTTGCCGACAGCTTCGGCAATATCAAGGCTGTATTCGGCAACGGCGATATACTGCTGGAGGCGCACGCCGACAAGATCGGCATGATCGTGACGCATGTTTACGACGAGGGATTTTTAAAGGTCGCGCCGGTGGGCGGGATCGACGCGCGGGTTCTGCCGGCGGGGGATTTCCGCGTGTTGACGGCGGACGGCGAGGTCTACGGTACCGCCGCCAGCGTGCCGCCGCATCTTGCCGATGCGGACGACGACAAAAAAGCGAAGCCCGTGGACGAGACTCTGCTCGACGTCGGAAAGGACGCGGCGAAAAAAGTCAGGCTCGGCGACCGTGTCATGTACGGCGGCGCGCCGGTCAAGCTTGCGAACGACCGCATTTGTTCCCCGTATCTCGATAACAGTATCGGCTGCGTCACGATCCTGCTGGCGGCGGAAAAGCTGGCGGAAAAAGGCTGCCTTGCGGATATAACGCTTTGTTTTACCGCCCAGGAGGAGACGGGGCTGCGGGGCGCGGGCGCGGCGGTCTATGGCGAAAACCACAACGAGGTCGTGGTGGTGGATACCACGTTTGCGGACGCGCCGGGGATCGCGGCGGAGCATTGCGGCAAGCTGGGCGGCGGACCGATGATCGGCTTCTCTCCGGTGCTGCCCGCGCTTTTCAGCCGCTATTACAGAAACCTCGCCGAAAAATTGGGCATTCCCCACGGCTCGGAGGTCATGGGCAGAAGCACCGGCACCAACGCAGACGTCATTTCCAAGGCGGGCGAGGGCTTCCGCACGGCGCTGCTTTCCGTGCCGATCCGCAATATGCATACGCCGTCGGAAATTTGCGATGTGCGCGATGTGGAAAATACCGCGACGCTGATCGCGGAGGGCATTATCAGATGGAGGACGGCGTAATATGGAACTGTTGGAGAAAGTCAAGACCCTGAGCCTGCTTTGCGGCGCCTCCGGCGCGGAGGACGCCGTGCGTCGGCATATCATATCCATGCTGCCCGCGCATGCGCAGCATCATACGGACGCGCTCGGCAATCTGATCGTATTTGTAAAGGGGAAAGAGACGCCCAAGCGCAAGCTCATGCTCGCCGCCCATATGGACGAGGTGGGCTTTATGGTCAGTTACGTTTGCGACAACGGGCTGCTGAAATTTACCTGTGTGGGCGGGATCAGCCCGTCGGTGCTTTGCGGCAAGCGGGTGGTCTTTGAAAACGGCACGGTCGGCGTATTCGGCGTGAAGCCGATTCATATGCTGGAGGGGGATAAGCGCAGGGAATTTCCCGCTGTCGACGATATGTATATCGACGTCGGCGCCGCGTCCTATGACGAGGCGGTCAAGCTGGTAAAACCCGGCGATACGGCGGTATTCCTGTCGGATTTTGTCGCGTTCGGCGATCAGATCAAGGGCAAGGCTCTGGACGACCGCGCAGGCAGCGCGGTGCTGCTGGAAATGCTGGACGAGGAACAGCCTTACGATTTTTACCTTGCATTTACCGTGCAGGAGGAGGTCGGCTGCCGGGGCGCGGGCGCGGCTGTTCACGAGATCGCGCCGGATTACGCTATCGTGGTGGAGACGACCACCGCCGCCGATCTGCCGAACGTCAGCGACGATAAAAAGGTCTGCGCGCTGGGCGAGGGCCCCGCGATCTCCTTTATGGATCGCGGCACGGTCTACGATCCCGCGCTGTACCGCCTTGCCATGGACACGGCGGCGCAACACGGGATCAAGGCGCAGCCCAAACGGTATGTCGCCGGCGGCAACGACGCAAGCGTGATCCACAAAAGTCTGAACGGCGTAAAGACGCTGACGGTCAGCATGCCCTGCCGCTATCTGCATTCCCCCGCCTGCGTGCTGCATACAAACGATATTCAGGCCTGCGCGGATTTTGTAAAGAAAATGACCGAGGTTCTCTGTAATGCTTGAGGCTGTTCGCCCGGACAATGCCCCCGATCTTGCGTTTATTTGTAAAAACGACAATTTCGGCTGTCGGATTTTATCCGCGTACAATACCTTCGGCGGCGACCCGTCGCTGGTAACCATGCTCGCCTATGCGGACGGCGCGCCTGTCGGCGCGTTGTCGCTCAAGGGCGGCAGCGCGGTGGTCTGCGGCGCATATAACGAGGAGATCGCAGACTGTCTGCGCTTTCTCGGCGCGCGGGAAATTTTCGCGCCGGAAAGCTTTCCGCCCTTTGACGGGGTACGGGAGTCCTCCCGCGGTCCGGTGGCGGCGCTGCAAGCATGCGCGCCCGTCGGATTTGATAAGGCGGAGCGGATTGATGCGGAGACGCTGCGGGAAATTTATCCCGTGATCGTCTCCGATCTGCCCGAGATCGCGAATCAGCCCTTTGACGCGTGGTACGTGGAGCTGTCGCACCGCCTGCGGCACGGCAACGCGCGGATATTGGCGGTCAAAGACGGCGGCAGCATCGTTGCGACCGCCATGACGGCGGCGGAAACGGACGCGGTGGCGGTGATCGGCTTTGTCAGAACCCTGGCGGCGTACCGGCATCGCGGGTACGCAAGCGGCGTTTGCCGCCTGCTGGGCAATGAATTATTGCAAGAACATAAAACCGTTTATATTTGCTGCGACGCGGCAGTTTTTCCTTTTTATAAAAAACTGGGCTACAGACAGATCGGCAATTGGTGGTATGGAAAACTCTGATTTATCGCAAGGCGATAAATCAGAGTTTTTTGGGGAAAGGGAACGATTTTGTATGGCGGTTGGCAGCTGTTCCGCAATTATTCGCTTTCATTATTTGTCAGTTTTTTTACCAGCGTTTTATAGTGCTTTCCTTTTTCTTCAAAGTTTTTATAGTAATTGTAGCTCGCGGCGGCGGGTGACAGCACGCATGCCTTGCCGGGCGCGGTATACTTCACCGCTGCCTTGACCGCTGTTTCCATATCGGCGGCAATGACGATATTCGCCATGCAGCCGTCGGCTTGCAGCAGCTTGGCGATATTGTGCCCCGTTTCGGGCAGACAGATGATATTGTCGATCGGGCGTTTGCACAGCTGCTTGGCGAAATCGGTATAATCCAACCCCCGATCCATGCCGCCGATGATCAGAGAGCCCACATTGCCCAGCGCGTCCACGCCCATCAGCACCGAATACGGGATCGTGGCGATGCTGTCGTTGTAATATTCCACGCCGCCGAACACGCCGAACAGCTCCATGCGGTCGGAGATGCCCTCGTAGGCGTCGATGGCGTTGATGATCGCCGCGTCGGTCACGCCCAGCCGCCGGACGGCCTGCGCCGCGACTTGAATATTCTGCCGGTTGTGCGCGCCTTTCAGATGGGGATTTTTCTCCGCTGCGGCGGCAATGGCGGGGGCAAGCGCCGCAGGGTCTGCCTCGATCACCCGCGCGGGCAGCGCCGCGGGATCCATATAATCCTTTGCGGTGGACTGCGGGTTAAAAATGAAATAGTCGTTGCTGCTCTGATAGTTTGTGATGTTCATTTTTGCCGCCACATAGCCTATGAATCCGTCGTTATAGTGGTCGAGATGCTCCTCGTAGATATTCGTGATCACCGCGATATGGGGCGACGCGGTCATGAACTCCAGCTGGTGGCAAGATAACTCCATGACCGTAACCTCGTCCGCCGCGTCCTCGATGCTGTCAAATACGGGAACGCCGATATTGCCCTTGAGCCCTGCGTGCAGTCCCGCCGCCTTCAGCATGCGGTAGATCAGCGTGGAGGTGGTGGTCTTGCCCTTGGTGCCGGTAATGCCGATCACCGTGGCGTCGGCATATTTTAAATACAGATCGGTCTGGCAGGTCACGGCGCAGCCCTGCGGGATTTTTACGCCCACAAAGGGAATGCCGGGGCTTTTCATGATAATATCGTAATCCGCCATGGCGATGAGATAGTCCGCGCCGCAGTGCAGCGTCACATGCGCGTCGTCCACGGTCACGGGATTTTTATCCGCAATGCCCAGGGGCTGCTCCGGCAGGTATTTTCTGATAAAATGATAGGTGGATTTGCCCTCCCTGCCGAAGCCGAGGATCAGCACCTTTTTATCCTTGAAATATTCGATCAGCATGTCGGGGGTTCTGTACACGCCTCATTCCTCCTCTGACACAAAGTCATACATCGCCTCCACGCAGGGCATGAAATCCATAGGCACGCCGTGTTCCCTGTTGTAGGCTTCAAAAAAGCGCGGATCGTCCGCAGGCTCGTTATTGTCCATAAAATATTCCAGCAGATACGGCAGGCGGATCCCCTCACGACCGTACTGCTTGATCGTCATGGAGACGGCGCAGCGAATCTCCGCCACCGTGCCCACGCATTCAAAGGGTTTGACCGTCGACATGCCGCAAAGCCCTTTGAAATCCTCCAAAAGCTCCTTTTTGTCCAGCATACAGCCGCCGAAAATCTGATCCAGCCCCTCTTTTTCGATAAACGGGGAAAGAATGCTGTATACAAACAGGCATTTCGGGCAATGCCCGCACCAGACGTTCTGCTTGCTGCCGACGTTGCAGCTTCTGAAAATCCTGTGGTAGCGGGGCAGGTCGGCAAACTGCTTGGCGATCTGCAATTCGTTAAAGGGGCGCAGCAGGCTGAAGTACCGAATCTCCGCGCCGGTGAGCTGCCGCAGATAGGCAGAGAAATCCTGCTCAAATTCATAGGATTTGGAATATTGATGGTTCACCGAAAGCCCCTCGATATTGGATTCGTTGGCGCTCGCCTCGTTGGACAATACGATATTGCCCGCGCCCGTGATATAGGCGCAGTAGGCGGAAAGAAACGCCACGATGGCGGAAAAGGGCGTGTGCCCGTTCAAAAAGCCCTGTTTGTTCAGCGCAAGCAGGTTCTTGTCGATCACGCGGTAGGTTCTGACGATGTCTCGCTCGGTTTTTCCGGTCGCCAGCACGGTATCCGTGCGCGCCTGCTGGTCGTTGACGGTGAAATACAGCGCCCTTTTGTCCGTTTTGTTCAGCAGCGCCGCCGTGACTGCGGAATCCTTGCCGCCGCCCACGGGGACGAGCGCGTCGATTCCGCGCGCGAAGGGCTGCTCGTTTGCGGGCAGCGGCGCGCCGGTGCAGACAATATCGATCAGCCCCGCCTCGTCGGTTTCCAGATCGTTACGGTATAAAAACTCGCCCAGCCCGTGGAAGTAGAGCTTTTTCCAAAACGCTGTTTCCGTTTCGGACAGCGTCCCGCATAAAACGGTCAGCGTCGCGGGGCAAACCGCTTTGAAATAACTGACGCATTCCGTCAGCCCCAGCGAGAATACGAGCCTTTTCGCCGCGGGGGAGTCGAAGGCGTTGACAAGGGTTAAATTGTCCGTTTTGATTGTGGTGGTCGGGGCAAACGCGCACAGCTCCGGAATCTCAAAAAAGAACGTCAGGCGGATGCCGTCGTCCGTTTTTTCGATACGATAGTCTTTGTATATAAACGCGGGATACTGTTGCCGAAATTTACAATCATTCAAAAGCATAAAATCACCTATACTAAATTATATAGAAATCAGCGGAGAAATCAAGGGAAAACCGCCTTTTCTCAGTCTTTTTGTTAATTTCTGCGCCCCGGCAGAGGCATTTATATGTTAAAAATGGCTGAAATATGCATTTTTTCGCCTCAAATCAAAAAAAATGATTGACATTAAAAGGCAACTGTTATATACTGTATGAGTATCAGCAAAAGGATTGTTGAACAATTTCAGAATTATGCCCCTGCGTATGCGGAGGGAGGGAATATACATGAGCCAGGTAAAAGTGAAAGAGAATGAGTCGCTCGATAGTGCTCTCAGAAGATTTAAGCGCCAGACCTCCAGAGACGGCGTGATTCAGGAAGTTCGCAAGAGAGAGTATTATGAGAAGCCTTCCGTAAAGCGCAAGAAGAAATCGGAAGCTGCTCGTAAACGTAAGTTTAAATAAGAGAAAAGGCGGGCTCATACGAGTCCGCTTTGCTTTTTTGTGAGGTGGTCGCTGTGTGCAACGCAACCCCGCGTTATATTTATGAATCGGTTACTTGCGTCTCTCCGGCGGAGCTTTCCGCGATGGGCGCGCAGGCGGTCGGGATCGATCTGGACAATACTACGGTCTATGACTCCACCTTTACGCCCCGTAAAGGTGTTAAAGAATGGCTGAAAAGCGTAAAGGCGGCAGGGTTCCCGGTCATCATCGTGTCTAATACCAACCGTCCCCGGGCGTGGGTCATTGCCAAGATGTTCCGGCTGCCCTATTTTGCCATGTCCAAGAAGCCCCGGACGAAGAACGTCGTGCGGGCTGCGGAATTTCTGCACGTGCCGATCGAGAATTTTGCCATGATCGGCGATCAGCTGTTTGCCGACGTGCAGGCCGCCAACGACTGCGGGGCGATCTCGGTCTGGGTGCGCCCGTTTATGAAAGAAAAGCTGTTCCCTCGCTATTTTCAGAAAATACGCGACCGGGAGCGGGAATATTGTAACGAACATCATATTGCGTATAAGGAGATCAAATGAGCAAGAACAATGATTTGCGCGCCCTGTTTTTTGATGCGGCGCGCACCGAAGACGGTATTCTCATCGCGTCTGAGGAAAACCGCCGGTATCTGACGGATTTTCCGTCCAGTGACGGGTTTGTCCTTCTGACAACGGACGACGCGGTATTCCTGACCGACAGCCGTTATATTGAGGCGGCGCAGGCGGCGGTCACCACCATGCGCACCGAGGAACAGAAGGAGACCTTTGCGCAGCTGTCCGCGTTTTTCGCGGGACATGGCGTGAAAAATATCCACATCGAGGCCGAGCGCATGACGGTGGCGCAGATGAACAGGCTCCGCGCGGCGCTGTCGGATTTTTCGATCGTAGCCGACGGCAGACTGGACGATTGTATCGGCGCCCTGCGCTGCATTAAATATGACGATGAGGTGGCGCGTATCGTGAAAGCGCAGCGGATCGCCGAGGCGGCGCTGACGCACATTTACGGTTTCATCGCCCCGGGAAAGACGGAAAAGGAGATCGCGCTGGAACTGGATCACTACATGCTTTCCCACGGCGCGGAGGCGTTGTCTTTTGAGACCATCGCCGTCAGCGGCGCCAATTCCTCCATGCCCCACGGCGTACCGTCGGATAAAAAGATCGAAGTCGGCGATTTTATCACCATGGACTTCGGCGCGGTCTGGCAGGGACTGCACAGCGATATGACCCGTACCGTTGCGGTGGGGCGCGTCAGCGAGAAGCAAAAGCTGGTTTATAATACCGTGCTGGAGGCGCAGCAGACTGCGGAGGCGGCGGTCAGGGCGGGCGTACCCGCAGCGCAGATCGACAAGATCGCCCGCGATATTATTGAAAACGCGGGCTTTGGGGCATATTTCCGCCACGGCACCGGGCACGGCGTCGGGTATGAGATCCATGAGCTGCCCAACGTCTCGCCGCGCTCAAATTATACGCTGCAAAGCGGTAATATCATTACTGTGGAGCCGGGTATTTATATCCCCGGGGAATTTGGCGTACGCATCGAGGATATGATGCTGGTTAACGAGACGGACGGTACGGTGCTGACCGATGCGGATCATCAGTTGATTATTTTGTAAAAAGTACTTGCAATAGCACCGAAAATATTATATTATATAGTTGTATTTATTGCGGAAATTGCCGCAACAGGAAAGGATTTGAAAACTATGGTAACTGCCGGTGATTTCAGAAACGGCGTCACATTCGAGATGGACGGCGCGGTTTGGCAGATAATCGAATTTCAGCACGTAAAGCCCGGTAAGGGCGCGGCCTTTGTGCGTACGAAGCTCAGAAATGTGATCCAGGGCTCCGTTGTTGAAAAGACCTTTAACCCCACCGATAAATTCCCCACCGCGTATATCGAGAGAAAGGATATGGAATATTCCTATAACGACGGCGATCTGTTCTATTTCATGGATCCCGAGAGCTATGATATGGTTCCCGTCAGCCGCGATCAGTTGGGCGATAATTTCCGTTTCGTCAAGGAGAACATGGTCTGCAATATTCTCTCCTACAAGGGCAGCGTGTTCGGCGTAGATCCCCCGAACTTTGTCACCCTGCAGGTCACCAAGACCGACCCCGGCTTTAAGGGCAACACCGCGACCAACACCCTGAAGCCCGCCACGCTGGAGACCGGCGCCGAAATTCGCGTGCCGCTGTTTATCGATGAGGGCGAAATGATCCAGGTTGATACCAGAACCGGCGAATATATGTCCAGAGCATAATTTTACGTTTTTTACACATATTTGAATTACAGGGAGGTTTATTATCATGACGATTACTGAGAAAGCCGCATATCTCAGAGGATTTGCGGACGCTGCAAAGGTTGACGACGAGCTGATTAAGAAGATCGTGGAGATCATCGACGATATGGCGGTCTGCATTGCCGATCTTGACGATACGACGGACGCGATCATCGAGCAGCTGGACGCTGTGGATGAGGATCTCGGCAGTTTGGAGGAGTACGTTTATGACGATGACTGCGACTGCTGCTGTGACGACGATGATTGTTGCTGCTGCGACGATGATGAGGACGTTACCTATGAGCTGGAATGCCCCGAGTGCGGCAAGACCATCTATCTTGACGACAGCATCTTCGAGTCTGATGAAGATATTACTTGCCCCGCTTGCGGCGCAGTACTGGAAGACCTTACCCTTGACTTTGATTTTGAAGACGAGGACAAGGATTAATTGATGAGAAAAAGGCTTCCTGCGCTGCGGGGAGCCTTTTTATTTCATAGGAAACTTCTTCGTTTCCTATGAAATAAAAAAATTTAACGCCCGCCGAAACAGCCGTCAGAAACATGGTCGTATCACGCGCTTGGAGCGCTGCGTGATACTCCCTGTTTCTTCCAGCCTTGCGGGCTGCCTTCTTCCGCCACCGGCGGCGGCAGCTCCTCGGCACCCTTTGGGCAGTGGCGATGGCGTAATCGAAAGCTTATAGCTTCGCCGCCGAAGGCGTGCGGCGAAGCCGCTTTCTTAAGTATTCAGGAGGGTTTTTATGGAAGAATATACCAACAACAGCGGTACATATCCGCAGGGTGGCCAGGAGCAGCGCTGCCCGAAATGCGGTGCGCCACGAATCGCCGGCGCGTCTTTTTGTGAGGACTGCGGTACAAAATTTGCGGACGCGCCCAGTGTGGCGCAGCCGGGGCAATATCAGCAGCCCAATGCGCAGTACCGTCCCTATCCGCAGTATCCGCAATATCCGCCGTATCCCCCGCAGCCTTATGCGCCGGTGCCGCAGAAGAAAAGCCACACGGGGCTGATCGTCGCCATTGTCGCAATCTGCGTCGTTTTGTTTTTCCTGATCCCGATCATTCTCGGCATCGTTTATGGGATACGCATGGCGTCCGGTATGATCGAAAACGGCTATTTTGACGAGTTTATAAACAACTACGCAAATTACGAGGATTACGACGATTCCTATTACGATTTGTATCAAAGCGCTGCTTGGCAGGGGGACGCGTTTATTGCGTCGCTGCCCGGCGCGGATCCGTCAAAGATCGTCAGCGGGAAGACCTTTATCGAATTTGACGTGTATTTGTCAGTGTTTGTCGTTGAAAACGGGGAAAAACGGTTGCTCTGCGTCTATGAGTACAGCGACGACGGGCAGGCGCTGTATATTTACGACCAGCGGGATTATTATCGGGAAAATCCGCTGCGGGTTTATTCCCATGTGGGGGACAGGGAAAATTCGCTTGCCCTGCGCAGCAGCGACGGCGACAAGGTCGAGGATGTTACCATCACTGCGGCGCAGCCCCATTCCCAATACTTGTTCGATCCCAATGCCGGCGCGTTTGCGTTTGTTCCAGACAGCGCAGCTGTGGGCTGAGAAAAACAGGGCTTTGTCCGGCATGAACAAAGGAAAGTGCAAATTCGGAGAACTCCGTAGAGAAAGTTTCTCAAGGCAGTTTTTTGAACCAAGGAAAATGACGTATATTTTCCCTGCTTGTAATTGAATAGAACATAAACGAACCGAAAGAGTCATCTCATCTTATGCTCTTTCGGTTCGTTTATAAATGTATGAGCTAAATTGAAAACCTGCGGTTTTCAGCTAAATTATCCCTGCGGGATAGCTAAATTGAAGCCTATGGCTTCAGCGAAATTAAATTCGCCGTTCAGCTCGGCGAAGCCGAATTTAGTTTGCGAAGCAAATTTAGCTGCGTGAAGCGCAATTTCGCTCGCCGTCAGGCGAATTTAGCTGTGGCGCGGCAGAAGCAAACTGAAAGACTGTCTTATCGAGCCGCGCCGTTACGGGGCTTTCCGAATTTTTTTATCCGACCGCGCCAACGCTTACCATCGGCGTGGGCAGCATATTGATGGCGGTCAAATATTCTTCCAGACACAAGCCGGACGCTTTGATTGCCTGCGCAAATTCAACGCCCACATAGCGCCAGTGCCACGGCTCGTATTCCACCTGCGTGACCGCCTGTTTATCCTTGGGATACCGAAGAATGAACCCGTATTCCGCCGCGTGGGTGTCCAGCCACGAATATTCTTTCGTCGTGTAGAAATTATCGTTGGTGGCGATAATGTCCATCGCCAGCCCGAGGTTATGCTCGCTGCAGCCGGGCGGCATAATTACCATGGCAGCCTTGGCGCGCGCCTGTGTTTCGTTATAGCCCTGATCGATGTACATTTGCGTTTTGTTATCGTAATTGATGGTCTGCCGGTTGTAGGAGCGGAAACCGGAATAGGGGGTGAGATAAATTCCCTCCGTCGCCGCGGCGTTATACATGGCGGTATAGGCGGCGGCAACGCGGCTGTCCAGTTCCACGTCGCTGCCGGGAATGGCGGGCGCGGTGTTGACCGCGTAGTCCGCCGGCATACGGTACTGATTATTAACGAGGGTAAGATACCAGTAATCCGCATTGATCTGAATCGTAATCGGCTCCGGCAGCGGGCGGATATTGTTATCGTCAAGGATATTATATTCCGTTGCGATCAGCGGGTCTGCCGCCGATTGCGGAATCACCACGGCGGAGACTGCCGTCGTGGTCGGTGCGGGGGCTGTCGTGGTCGTATAGTTTGTGGTAATTTCGGGGGACGGCGCAGGGGGCCGCTTGTCGCCCGCGATCAAATAGCTCACAAAAAAAGCGAGCAGCGCGATAATTAATAACAGGATCACGCCCAGCGCGATCAGTTTTTTATCCGGTTTTCGCATGCTTGGATCCCTCATTCTCCTGAAATTCTGCCCCTATTATACTCTGCGCGGAAAGCTGTGTCAAGAAGCGGGATATACATGCGACTGATGCCGCATTTGTCATAGCGGTTGCTCGCAAGCGCCGCGCATAATAATAAAACGAGAAGACGGCTGTATGTTTGCATAAGCAAAGCCCTCCGATGGTTCGTTTATTCCGCTATAATCGCGAATAGCAGATTGCGCAGCATTTCTGCGTCCTCATTCTGCAGCACCGTCGTCGCGCCGTCGTCGGCGGTCAAAATGCTCGCGCCGTCATAGTTATAGGCGCGCGCCGTATTTCCGGCGATTACCGTGATTGTGCAGCTGTCGGCAGCCTGTGTCGCCGATGCTTTTTCGCCGTCGATCATGTTATAGATGACCTGCGGCGGCTGATCCTGCAGCGGCAGCGCGGACAAAAACGCGCCCAACACTTGCGCGGCATTTCCGTCTGCGGCAAATACATTGCCGTCAGCAGTAAGAATTTCTGCATAGATTTCGTTGTCTGCGCCATCCGGCGCGGCGTCAGTCGGCGTTGCACCCGCAAGCCCGTCCATATCGGCGCCATAGTTTTGCAGTGAATCATGATTGGCCTCGACTTGCGCTTGTATGGATTGGTTTGGCGCGGCAGGTTCCGGTTCCGATGTTTCTTCCCGAACATCCAAACGTCCCGTCGCGGTCAGATATACGCCCGCTGCAAGTACCACGGCAAGCGCGGGCAGCAGACGCATCGCTGTTTTTTTTCGTTTGTTGCGCTGCCCGATCCGTGTGCCGCTGCGCTGCAGCACCTCCTGCAAAAATGCGTCTTCCGTGCGTTTCATCGACTGTCACCGTCCTCTCCCATCGCCTCGCGCAATATCTGCTTTGCGCGGTAAAGCAGATTGTCAATCTGTTTGCGGCTTTTTTTCATGACCTTTGCCGCCTCCGCATAGGAAAGCTCCTCAAAATACACCAGATGGACGGCAGCGCGCATCTGCGGCTGCAGCATCTGTACCGCTGCGTTCAACCGGCATTTGCGCTCATCGGCAAAAATACGTTCCTCAAAGGCAAAATCGATATACGCGTCCCGTTCTTCTGCCGTCAGTTCCTCAAGCCGGATCTTTTTGTTGTGCTTCAAATAGTCCAGCGCGCGGCTTCTGCCGATCATAAACAGATAGGTTTTCAGCGAGGATTTGAAATTGTATCGCTTTTTATGGACGATCAGGTCGGCAAAGGCATCGATCACCAGATCCTCCGCCACTGCCATGTTGTGGACATAGCGGTTAACGAAGAACGTCAGACCGGTTCTGTATTCTTTTATAATTGCTTCAAAGGCCTTATCATCGCCTTGGAGGTAACGGCGATAGTTTTCGGCACCGGTATCCATGCAGACCCTCCTTGTCCGCGCGTATATCGCACCTTTCATTTATTATACGATCCAACAGGGGAAAATCCTTAAAAATCCTGATTTATCGGCGTTGCCGATAAATCAGGATTTAATGAATAATGGAAGATGAATGATTTCGGTGCGGTTGCAAGCAACCGCCATTATAGATGATTATAAGTGAAACGTATCCTATTGTGTTTGTTTTTGATAAAAACCTAATAAGTATTCGCAATGTTTGCTCTGTGTTT
>JAFVBH010000026.1 GCA_017480115.1 Clostridia bacterium | reverse complement strand
GCGTCCGGCGGACGGGGCAGGCGGTGCATTTGCAGGAAGGGACACAGAGCATTGCGAAGCGCTCCAAGCGAGCAAGGCGACAATGTCCCTGACCGTCTCGCAGTGCGCCGTGCTACCCCGCTTTCGATGGTTTTCGATGTCATATATTGTTTTGCGTCTTGATGGTTTTTTGCTTGTAGGGACGGCCATTGGCCGTCTGCCGGGATACGCGCAAAATCAACGGATGCCCAATGGGCATCCCTACAAAATTGTGTGCCCGTTTTGCGTCTATAAATCCAACCGCGAAGCGGTTCCGCAATCATTCATCATTCACTATTCATCATTCATTAAATTCTGATTTATCGCAACGCGACAAATCGGAATTTAGTTTCCAAGCACCCTCGGCGCACTCCCGCCGCACCTCGCAATCTTCACCCGTCCGCGCCCCCGCTCAGTTTTGCTTTCAAATGCCCGGACAGCACGGCAAGCGCGGTCGCCATATTCTCGTCCTGCACAAGGATCCCCGCAGGCACGTCGAGATGCACCGGCGCAAAGTTAAGGATCGCGAGTACCCCGTTTTTTATCATGCGGTCGCAGACGGTCTGCGCGTATCGCTCCGGCACGGTGATAATGCCCATTTTAATATTCTTCTGCTTGACGAAATCGTCAAATGCCTCGATGTGATAAATGCGTTTGCCGGTGGGCGTTTCACCCAGCACCGTCTCGTCCGCGTCAAAGGCGGCGATAATATTCAACCCGTAATTGCCGAAGCCGCTGTAATCCAGGATCGCCTTTCCCAGCTTGCCCGCGCCGACAATGACCGCGTCGTTCACATCGTTATACCCGAGGAAATCCTCCAGTTCGCGAATCAGCGTACTGATCACATACCCCACCTTGGGCTTGCCGGAACCGCTGACAGACGCCAGATCCTTGCGCACCTGCACCTCGCCCAGCCCCATGGCGGCGGCGATACCCGTGGCGGAAATGTAGGTGCCGCCGCCCTCGGGCAGGGATTTCAGATAATTCAGATATGCCGGAAGCCTTGAGAATGTCGCTTTTGAAACCTTTCCCATAGAAGTATCCTTTCTGCCGAAAATCCGACAGCATGTTTTTATCGATATATTTATACTTAATTATAATACATCCGCGCAAAGAAATCAATACGGAAGATAAAATCTGATTTAGCTGCGTAGCAGCTAAATCAGATTTTAGGTAGGAGGTAGGAGGGAAGAGGGAGGAGGTTCGGAAATCGCTGCGCGATTTGGATTTATAAATTAAATTATCGGACTTCGCTTGTAGGGACGGCCACCGGCCGTCCGCCAGGCTACGCGCAGAATCAACGGATGCCCAATGGGCATCCCTACAAGATTGTGCGCCCATTTTGTGTCTATAAATCCAAATCGCAAAGCGATTTCCGCAATTATTCATTTTTCATTTCTGATTTATCGGCAACGCCGATAAATCAGAAATTACGCCCCGTTTAATTGACTTTATATGAGAAAAGATATATAATAGGTTAATATAATGGAAAAAATATGTTTCAGGTATCGGAGCGTATGCATATGGAATTGAAAGAGCTGGAATTTATGCCCGTAATTTTGGGCGCGGACATTACGGCGTACAGCCTCGCGAGAAGCTATCACGAGCAGTACGGCATCAAATCGCTGGTGCTGAGCCAAAAGCAGGCGAAGATTATTTCCGAAAGCAAAATCTGCGAAAACCGCGTGTTTGACGGCTTGGAAAACGCGGATGTGCTGATCCGCCGTCTGATCGAGATCGGCGAGGAGTTCAAGGGCAAAAAAAAGCTGATCGTCATGGGCTGCGGCGACTGGTACGTGCGCATTCTGATCGAAAATAAAGCTGCGCTCTCGCCGTACTACGTCATTCCTTATATCGACGAGGACTTGCTCAACCAAATCGTGCTGAAAGATAAGTTCTACGAAATCTGCGAGGAGCTGGGCATCAAATATCCCAAGACCTATGTTTACGAATGCGGGAAAGAAAACGATCTGAAATTTGATTTCAACTATCCCGTGATCGCCAAGCCCGCCAACTCCGCCATGTATCATTACGCCTCGTTCAAGGGCAAGAAAAAGGTGTTCCGCTTCAACAACGAGCAGGAGCTGCGCGCCATGCTCGCGGAGCTGGAGAAATCCTCCTATAACTACAAATTCCTGATTCAGGACTGCATTCCCGGCGACGACGAATACATGCGCGTTCTGACCTGCTACAGCGATCAGAACGGCAAGGTGCGGTTCGCGTCCCTCGGGCACAGCCTTTTGGAGGATCATACCCCCACCGCCATTGGCAATCCCGTGGCGATCATCAACGAGGTCAACCCCGAGATCGTCGCCGCGGCGACCAGGTTTTTGGAGCATATCGGCTATACCGGCTTTTCAAATTTTGATATTAAGTACGACACCCGCGACGGCTCTTATAATTTCTTCGAGATCAACGTCCGCCTCGGCAGAAGCAATTTCTACGTGACGGGCAGCGGCTTCAACACCGTCAAATGGATCGTGGACGATCTGATCTATCATAAAGAACTGCCTTACACCGTCGCCGACCGTGAAAATCTGTTTACCGTCGTGCCCAAGGGGATCATTTTGCGCTATGTAAAAGATCCCGCCACCCGCGCACAGGTCAAGCGTCTGTACCGCGAGGGGCGCGTCAGCTATCCGCTCGCCTACAAATGCGACCTCGCGCCCAAGCGCAGATTCTATGTTTACGCGTCGCTTTTGAACCAGTACCGGAAGTATCACCGCGTGGAAAAGGCAGAAAAAGAAAAAGAAAAAAATAAATAAATTCGGGATTCGGGATTTGGAATTTCGGAACGCCTGCGGCGTTGATTGAAAGGCAGCGGCGCTTTGCGTCGCAATCAGAATCAAGCTGCCTCGGCAGCTTCCGCAATTCCGCACTCCGCATTCCGCATTGTATTTGCGGAGGCAAATGATGTCAGAAAAAATCTTAGGCGTTCTCGGCGGCATCGGGCCGCTGGCGACGGTCTATTTTATGGATATGCTGGTAAAAATGACGGACGCGGACTGCGATCAGGGGCATATCCCCGTCCTGTGCTATAACCATTCCACCATTCCCGACAGGACGGAATATATTCTCGATAACGCCAAGCCCAATCCCCTGCCGGTCATGGAAAACGATGCGCTTTTGCTGGAAAAAGCGGGCGTCTCGCATATCGCGATCCCCTGCAACACGGCGCACTATTTTTATGAGCAATTGCAGAAAAAAGTCAACGTTCCCATCATAAATATTATTGAGGAGACCGTCAACTACATCACCGCGCATAATGCAAACGTCCGTAAAATCGGCATCCTCGCGACGGAGGGCACCATCGCCGCACGGGCGTATCAGAACGTCTGCGCCGCCCACGGGGTGGATTATGCCACGCCCAACGATTTTGATAAAAAATCGCTGATGAATATCATCTACCATCAGGTCAAAGCGGGCAAACCCGCGGACTTCGAGGAATTTATGCGCATCATCGGCGTGATGAAGCACGAGGGCTGCGACGCGGTGATCCTCGGCTGCACGGAGCTTTCCATCATTCACCGGGACTTCAACATGAATCGCCCCGACGTGGTGGACTCGCTGGAGGTGCTGGCGCGGCGATGCATTGAGCTGTGCGGGAAAAAACCGATCAGCCCGCGCGCAAATACCGAGCTTCGGGCAGACACAACGCTGCGCTGATTGCTTTCCAGCAAACCGCAGCGGCGATCGCCGCCCCCCCCCCCGCCTCATATCTCCTACGTTAAGAAAGGAATCTTCCTATGTGTGGTTTTGTCGGATTTTTAAACGAACAGGCAAATGATGCCGAAAACAGCAAAGTGATACGGGAAATGGCGGATAAGATCCGTCACCGCGGCCCCGATATGGACGACTATTTTGTGGACGAGGACGTCTCCCTCGGCTTTCGCCGCCTGAGCATCATCGATCTTGCCGGCGGCAGCCAGCCCATCACCAATGAGGACGGCACGCGGGTGCTGGTGTTCAACGGCGAAATTTATAATTTTCAGCAGCTCAGAGAAGAGCTGATCGAAAAAGGGCATATTTTCAAGACCCGTACCGACTCCGAGGTACTGCTGCACGGCTACGAGGAATACGGTCCTGATTTTACAAAGCGTCTGCGGGGCATGTTTGCCTATCTGATCTGGGATAAGAACACCAAGACCCTGTTCGGCGCGCGGGATATTTTCGGCATCAAGCCGCTGTTCTACTACGACGACGGCGAAAGCCTGCTGTTCGCCTCCGAAATCAAGGCGTTTACGGCGAATCCCCGCTTCAAAAAAGAGCTGAACCGCGCCCGCATTCCCGAATATCTGTGCTTTGAGTACCTGCCCTCCAACGAAACGCTGTTTAAAAACGTCTATAAAATGCCGCCCGCGTCCTATTTTATCTGCAAGGACGGCAAAATGGAGATTCGGGAATATTTCGACCTGCGGTACCATATCGATGACAGCAAGTCGCTGGCGGAATGGGAGGACGTTATTGCCGAAACCTTCAAGGATTCCACCGAGGTACACGGAATCGCCGACGTGGAGGTCGGCTGTTTCCTGTCCAGCGGCATGGATTCCAGCTACGCCGTCAAGGAAATGGCGAAGCGCAACCGCGTCAAGACCTTTTCCGTCGGCTTCGCCGAGGAAAAATACAGCGAGTTGAAGTACGCCGAGGAATACGCAGCCACCATCGGCGTGGATATTTTTACAAAGAAAATCACTGCGGACGAATATTTTGACGCCGTCCCCATCGTCCAGTACTATATGGACGAACCGCTGCCCAACCCCTCCGCCATTGCGCTGTATTACTTAACGAAAAAGGCGGCGGAACAGGTCAAGGTCGTGCTGTCCGGCGAGGGCGCCGACGAGCTGTTCGGCGGCTATTACTACTATCAGGATCCGCTGGAGTTGGCGCCCTATCAGAAGCTGCCGAGGCTTTTGCGCAAGGGCGCGGCGAAGCTCGCCCGCCAGCTGCCCGAGGGCACCCACGGCAAGCGGTTTTTGATCCGCGGCGCGCAGACCATCGATGAATACTATATTCGCAACAACTATAATTTCAACTGGCGGGAACGCGCCAAGTACTTAAATCCCGACATTCCCGCCCCCGATCCCGCGATCTTTACCAAGCCGTTTTTTGACAAATGCGCGAGCGAGGACGACGTCACCCGCATGCAGTACGTGGATATGAAAACCTGGCTGGTGCAGGACATTCTTGTAAAAGCCGACCGCATGAGCATGGCAAATTCACTGGAGCTGCGCGTGCCGTTCCTCGATAAAGAGATGTTGAACGTCGCGCTGTCCATTCCGTCAAAATACCGCGTATCAAAGGAGATGACCAAGATCGCCCTGCGCGGCGCGGCGGCAAAGCAGCTGCCGGAGAAAAACGCCAAGATGAAGAAGATGGGCTTCCCCGTGCCGCTGAACGACTGGCTCAAGCAGGATAAATATTATAATATGGTCGCCGAGAAGTTCACCGGCGATACCGCAGCGATATTCTTTGACCGCGACGCGATCATGCAGCTTTTAAACGACCACCGCGCCGGCAAGCACAACATGAAGCGCATCTGGACGATCTACTGCTTTATCCTTTGGTATGAAAACTATTTCGGCGCGACAGCCAAATAAAATAATACGGTTAACAACCGGTATCGTGCGCTTGACGCTCGCACCGCGCCGTACCGCCGTTTAAAAATTGCAAAAAAATTTCTGCGCCCGGCGAATATTTCCCAAATTTTTTCTACCTATAGTTGAAAGACGTCTGAAAAACAGAAAGTGGGAAATGTTATTTTGATTTTTGCATTAAAAATCCACTTTTTTGCAAAAATTATTGTCATTTTCCTTGCATGGAGCAAACAGATGAAGGACGATGCGCTTTATGCAAATTTTTTCGCGCAATCATAAAATTTTAATTCAAGTGCAAAATTAAAAGGAGCGTCAAGAATGAAAAAAATCATAAAAACCCTGTCCGCGATACTTGTTTGCAGCATGCTGCTGTGTACTGCTGTATTTTCAGGAAACGCCGCAGAGATCAGCCCTGCCGACCAAGCCATATATCCCGGAGAAATAGTCGTGTACGATTATGAACATATTCTTGTTGTCATAAAAAGCGAATATTCCGCGATGGATCGGACATTTGAACCCGGTGAATTCAGTGATACGCTCATTGAAAAAATCGAAGTGGTAATTCCGATCATGGAAAATTCCAAGCCGGACGCGCATGAGATCTTACGCGTCACCTTGAAGGACCCGACCAAGGAGAACGCGGAAGCGCTGCTTGCAATATTAGACAGCAACGATATAGTGGAAGGCGCGGCGGTAAATTGTTACTATAAACAGAACCTTGAGTGGGGACAGCCCAAATCGACAAACGGCGCCCCGGGCGATATAAACGGCGACGGCACGGTCAATTCCATCGACGCAAGGCTTGCCCTGCGCGCGGCAGCGCAGCTAGACCGACTGACCGACGAACAGAAGTCTGCCGCCGACGTCAACCATGACGGCAAAGTCACCGCCGCAGACGCGAGAGCGCTGCTGCGGTATGCGGCAAGGCTCACCGACTCGCTCCCGACAGGCGACTGATTTTATATTTTTACACATACGAACCGATCCCGGCAACACGGGGTCGGTTCGTTTTTTTTGAATCCCGCTTGTATACGACTTAACGGAAAGGCGCCGAGTTACCCCTTTGACGGTAATTAGTTCCGGAATCCAACCGCGAAGCGCACAGCGATTTCCGAACCTCCTACCTCTTCCTCCCTACCTTTTACCTAAATTCTGATTTATCGGCGCAGTTGGGCACACGCGCTTGTAGATAATATGTAAGGTCCCCTCTTGTAGGATCGTGGATTTATCTGTAAAATGATTAGTTGTAAAAAAAACCAAATACAGCATTACCGCAAACAAGAAGGAGACCTTACAATGAACAGTATACTCTATGTTGGCTT
>JAFVBH010000025.1 GCA_017480115.1 Clostridia bacterium | reverse complement strand
CGCTGACTTCGCAGTTGAAAAATAAGCGCGCGGGATTGGATTATTCAACCGACGGGATCGCGAAGTTGGTGAAATAAATTCTGATTTATCGGCGCAGTTGGGCGCACGGAGTAGCACGGCGCAGTGCGAGACGGTCAGGGACATTGTCGCCTTGCTCGCTTGGGGCGCTTCGCAATGCTCTGTGTTCCTTCCTGCAAATGCACCGCCTGCCCCGTCCGCCGGACGCGGCGGCACATTTGCCATTTAATCATGCGGCAAACGGAAAATATTGGAAAAAGGCACGATTTACCCTTTGCCGTATGATTTTCTAATAAATGCCCGCAGGGCTTAACCATATTTTAAACCCGAATAAAGTATGGTCATCTTACCAACTTCTCATACGGTGGGCGCTAAAGCGCCTCATTATAAAAATTCCGCAACGAGGAAAATAATATTCTCTCAAAAAGTTATCCCGTCGTTGCAGAATTTAAACGGCGCAGTGCGCCGTGCTACCCGTTGCCGGTCATTTATTCTATAATCCAAATCGCGAAGCGATTTCCGAACCTCCTCCCTCATCCCTCCTACCTCCTACCTAAATTCAGATTTATCGCAAAGCGATAAATCTGAATTTAACATTGCGAAATGTTTCCATGCGTGCTAAAATAAAACTATCATGATCCGTTGGAGGGATTTTTATGGCAGGGGCAGCGTCCGCCTTGACAAAGCGTAAAAAACTCGGCTATGCGTTCGGTATTGCCACCGAATCGCTGCTGTACAACATGTACTACACCTACTTTTTGACCTTTTTGGTGCAGATCGTACATATCAAGCCCAATATCGCGGGCATCGTCATTTTTATTTCCATCGCGTGGGACGCGGTGACCGACCCGATCCTCGGCAATATTTCCGACCGTCCGGGCGCGGATAAACGCAAGCTGATGCTGAAATCCATTCTGCCGCTGGCAATCTGCTTTATCATTGCGTGGAGCGGCATCGGCAATACGCTGTTCGGCGACGGGCAGGCGTTGAAAATGATCTTCTATACCGTCGTTTCCATGCTGATCTGGCTGTTCTATACCATGTATACGATCCCGTATTACTCCGTGGTGGCGGAGCTGACCGAGGACTACGACGAGCGCACCGAGATTCGCGGCGTGTCCTCGTTCATCAACGCGTTCTGCATCGGGCTGGGAAATATCCTGCCCGCGCTGGTGGGGATCGGCTTTATTACCTATATCCACGTGGCGGGGGCGATCTCGATCCTTGCCGTGGTCGCGGGACTGGTCTGCGTGCTGTCCTTAAAGGGCGTGTATCAGGTCAAGGCGGCAAAGGACGGCGAGACGGCGCCGAAAGGCTTGGGCGTGGGCGCAACGCTGCGTTCGTTCGGAGAGATCGCCAAGCTGAAGCCCGTCAAGTACTTTCTGTTGTTCGTGTTTTTCTTCCTTGCAGGCTCCTCGATGATCCAGAGCAATCTGTCTTACATGGTCGTCAACTGCATCAATATGGATTATAATTCCGGTATCGCCATCGTGATCGGCGTGCTGGTCGTGACCATGGCGGTCACCGTGCCGGTCGTGACAAAAATATCCGAAAAAACCGACCGCCGCACCGCGTGTCTGATCTTTATTTCCATTGCCGCCGCAGGTATGGCGATCATGAAGCTTGTCGGGCTGGACGCGGAAGTGGGCGGCTTTAAAATCATGGTCGTGCTGGCGCCCTTTGCGCTGGGGGTGGGGCTTTCCACGTTCTGGACGGTCTTTTATTCCATGTCCTACGATATTGTCGAGCTGGACGAGTTTGTCAACGGCAAAAACGGGGAACGCCGCGAAAGCATCATTACCTCGTTCCCGCAGCTGATCCAAAAATTCGGCTCCGCCACGGGCATTCTCGCGCAGGGCTTGATCCTCGGCGCCTACGGCTATAATACCACGGCGGAATCCGGCGCCGATGCGGCGACTTTTGTTCGCCCCTCGGCGCATATCGTGAACGGAATGGAGAACGTCTCCACGATCATTCCCGCAGTGATCCTTGGAATCTCCGTACTGTTCCTTGTGCTGTACCCCGTCACGAGAAAAACCTACAACGCGCTGACTTCGCAGTTGAAAAATAAGCGCGCGGGATTGGATTATTCAACCGACGGGATCGCGAAGTTGGTGAAATAAATTCTGATTTATCGGCGTTGCCGATAAATCAGAATTTAATGAATGATGAATAGTGAATGATGAATGATTGTGGAACCGCTTCGCGGTTGGATTTATAGACGCAAAATGGGCGCACAATCTTGTAGGGATGCCCATTGGGCATCCGTTGATTTTGCGCGTAACCCAGCGGACGGCCAATGGCCGTCCCTACAAGCGAGTGTGCCCAACTGCGCCGATAAATCAGAATTTATCAAAACTATTAGGAGCGTGTAAAATGAAAAAATTTCAAATCTTCCCCGCTGTGCTGGAATATGACAGCTTTGGGGAATTTGTCCGCGATTTTGATTTAAAAGAAACGGATCTGATCTTTACCAGCCGTCACGCATATACCCCTGTCATCGCAGACTGCGGCGCGCCTTGCCGCGTGCTGTTCCGCGATGATTTCGGCGGGGGCGAACCGACGGATACCATGGTGAACGCGATCCTTGCTGCGGCGCATACCGCGCCCTTCGACCGTGTGATCGCCGTCGGCGGCGGCAGCATTCTGGATATTGCGAAGATTATCGCCGTTGCGGACGGTACGTCGGACGTGAACGATCTGTACGCTCGCGTGGATCGGCTGCAGCGCACCCACGGTCTGATCGCGCTGCCGACCACCTGCGGCACCGGCTCCGAAGTGACGAATATCGCCATTGTGAACCGGACGGCGTTGGGGACCAAGCACGGGCTGGTTTCTGATGTTTTATATGCCGACGCGGCGGTGCTGGTGCCGGATTTTACCGCCTCGATGCCCTATCAGGTGTTCGCCACCAGCTCCATCGACGCGCTGATCCACGGGATTGAAAGCTATCTCAGCCCGCTGGCGGGGGAATATTCCGAAATTTTTTCCGAATCGGCAATTCGTTCTATTTTAAACGGTTATCAAAAGGTTGCGGTGGATAAAACCGCGCTGCCGTCTTGGTCCGCCCAGTTTCTCTCCGCCGCCACCCGGGCGGGGATCGGCTTTGGCAACGCGGGCTGCGGTACGATCCATGCCATGAGTTTTGCGTTCGGCGGTAAATATCACGTGCCCCACGGCGAGGCGTGTTATCAGTTCTTGATGCCGGTGCTGCATTTTTATAAGGAAAATTCCTCCGGCGGCAAGCTGGCGCGGCTGGACGCGTTGATCGGTGAAATTCTCGGTGCGGACGACGGTTTTGCCGCGCTGGCGGATATTCTGGAAAAGATTCTGCCTGCAAAACCCATGCGTGACTACGGGGCGGACGCCACCGACCCCGCCGCATTTGCGGCAAGCACCGTTGCAAATCAGCAGCGCCTGCTTGCCAGAAGCTACGTGCCGCTGACGGAGCGCGACATTCGAGGCATTTATGAAACCTGTCTTGAGAAATAAGCAAAATGAGAAATAAGCAAAATGAGAAATAAGCAAAAGGAGATATAAAACATGGACTTTCTTACACTTGCCACAGCGCGGTATTCCGTGCGTAAATTTTCCGATCAGCCTGTTGAGACGGAGAAATTGAACAAAATCCTCGAAGCGGGAAAAATTGCGCCTACGGCGAAAAACAACCAACCGCAAAAAATTTATGTGCTGCAAAGCGCGGATGCGTTGGAAAAAGTAAACGGCTTGACAAAATGTATTTACGGCGCCAAAACTGTGCTGCTGTGCGCCTATGATAAGAACCAGGTGTGGAGCAATCCGCTGGAGACTGTTGAAACGGCAGGCGAGGTGGACGTGAGCATTGTTGCCACCCATATGATGCTGCAGGCGCAGGAACTGGGGATCGGCTCCTGCTGGGTCGGCTTGTTCCCGCCGCAAAAGACGCGGGAAGTATTCGGCTTGCCGGAAAACGAAGTGCCGGTGCTGCTGTTGCCCCTTGGCTATCCCGCCGATGGCGCCGCGCCGTCCGAACGCCACACCCGGCGTAAAACGCTCACGGAAACGGTGAAATATTTATAAATTCTGATTTATCGGGTAGTTGGACACACGTAGTTGGACACACGGGTAGCACGGCGCACTGCGCCGTTTAATCATGCGGCAAACAGAAAATATGCAGAAAAAGGCACATGTTTCCCTTTGCCGTATGATTTTCTAATAAATGCCCGCAAAGGCTTAACCATATTCCAAAGTCGGGAAAAATATACTGATCTTCCTATCTTTCTGTATGGTGGGCGCTGTCGCGCCTCATTATAAAAATTCCGCAACGAGGGAAATAATATTCTCTCAAAAAAGTTATTCTGTCGTTGCGAAATTTAAACGGCGCAGTGCGCCGTGCTACCCGTTTCCGCAAATTCGTCTATAAATCCAAATCGCGCAGCGATTTCCGCAATTATTCATTATTCATCATTCATTTTTCATTTCTGATTTAGCTGCTGCGCAGCTAAATCAGAAGTTACCACAGAAAGGACTGTTAAAAATGTTTCGTGCAATGAGACGGTACAAACAGCAGCTTTCCCAAGCGGAATGCATTGAAATTTTACAGCGCAACCCCACCGGGGTGCTGGCGCTGTCCGGCGACGACGGGTACCCGTATGCGCTGCCGGTCAATTTCGCGTGGAAGGACGGCAAGATTTTGTTCCACTGCGCTAAGGTCGGGCATAAGATCGACGCGATCAAGCGCAATGAAAAGGTGTCAGTCTGCGTCGTGGACGCGGACGAAGTGGTCGCAGAGAAGCTGACGACCGCATACCGCAGCGTCATCGTATTCGGCAGGGCGCGGATTTTGACTGACGACGAGGAGATCAAAGAATCCGCACGCGCGGTGGGCAGAAAATTTTCCGGCGATTATCCCGCGCAGATCGAGGACGAGATCGTCAAATACTGGGACGGTCTATGCTGCGTGGAGATCACAGCGGAACATATCACCGGCAAAGAAGGCAAGGAGATGCAGCGTCGGCGGTCGGAAATGAAATAATTTCTTGACTTTTTGCCTTATTGTCTTTATAATAACATGATGTATAGATTTATACTTTCAAAGTGAAAGGATGTTATGACAATGGCAGATGAATTTCTTTTAAACGAAGCCGGCGTGGAAGCGTTAAAGCAGGAACTGAAAGAGCTGCGCACCACCGGCAGAGCGAATATAGCGGAAAAGATCAAGGAAGCGAAATCCTTCGGCGACCTTTCCGAAAACAGCGAGTATGACGAGGCAAAGTCCGATCAGGGCAAGCTGGAAGCCCGTATCGCCGAGATCGAGTACATGCTTCAGCATGTGAAGATCGTGGACGAAAGCAGCCTGAATACCGATTTTATTCACGTCGGCTCCAAGGTCAAGCTCTACGATCAGGATTTTGACGAGGAAGTCGAGTATCAGATCGTGGGTTTCCCGCAGGCGGACCCCCAGAATTTCAAAATTTCCGATGATTCTCCCGTCGGCAGAGCGCTGCTCGGCCGTAAGGAGGGCGACGTCGTGGAGGTTGAGACGCCCGGCGGCATTGCCACATTTAAAATTTTGACGATTTCCAAGTAAGGAGCCGGAGGTAATAATTATGGCTGATGAAATCATCACCGCCGCGCCCGCCGCGGAGGACGCGCCCGCGCAGGATACCAATGAGTTAAGACGGATCCGGTTGGAAAAGCTGGACGAGCTGAAAGCCAAAGGGCAGGATCCTTTTGAGATTACCGTTGCCGACAACGCGATCACCGCAAAGCAGATTCGCAACGATTTCGACGCGCTGGAAAATCAGGACGTTTCCATCTGCGGCAGGATCATGTCCTGGCGCGATATGGGCAAGGCGAACTTTATCGATATTCGCGATAAGACCGACCGCATGCAGGTCTATGTGCGCATGAACGATATCGGCGAAGCGGAATTTGCCGAATTTAAGAAATGGGACATCGGCGATATTATCGAGGTCAAGGGCTTTGTCTTCAAGACCCGCCGCGGTGAGATTTCCATTCACGCAAAGCAGATTCGCATGTTGTCCAAGTCCCTGCTGCCTCTGCCAGAGAAGTTCCACGGCATCACCAATACCGATATGCGTTACCGCCAGCGTTATGTTGACCTTATCATGAATCCCGAGGTCAAGGATACCTTTATCAAACGCTCGCAGATCATTCGCGAGATTCGCAATTATCTTGACGCGCAGGGCTTTATGGAGGTCGAGACCCCCATGCTCGTGCAGAATGCGGGCGGCGCCGCAGCAAGACCGTTTGAGACCCATTTCAATGCGCTGGACGAGGATCTTCGCTTGCGCATCTCGTTGGAGCTGTACCTCAAGCGTCTGATCGTCGGCGGTATGGAGCGCGTATATGAGATCGGCAGAGTGTTCCGCAACGAGGGATTGGATACTCGCCATAACCCGGAGTTTACGCTCATGGAGCTGTATCAGGCGTATACCGATTATCACGGCATGATGGATCTGACCGAGAATCTCTATCGCCACGTCGCGCAGGCAGTGCTGGGCACGACGGTCATTCATTATAACGGCATCGAGATGGATCTCGGCAAGCCTTTCCGCCGGATTACCATGGTGGAGGCGGTGCGCGAATACGTCGGGGTTGATTTCGATAAAATCGACACGCTGGAGCAGGCGAGAGCCGCCGCAGACGAAAAGCACGTCGAATATGAGAAGCACCACACCCGCGGCGATATTCTGAACCTTTTCTTTGAGGAATTTTGCGAGGATAAGCTGGTGCAGCCCACGTTCCTGATGGATCACCCCATCGAGATTTACCCGCTGACGAAGAAGAAGCCCGAGGATCCGCGCTATGTGGAGCGTTTTGAGTTCTTTATGAACGGCTGGGAGCTGGCGAACGCCTATTCCGAGCTGAACGACCCCATCGACCAGCGCGAACGCTTCAAGCACCAGGAGGAGCTGCTTGCCGCGGGCGACGACGAAGCGAACCACACCGACGAGGATTTCCTGACCGCGCTCGAATACGGCATGCCGCCCACAGGCGGTATCGGCTTCGGTATTGACCGTATGGTCATGCTGCTGACCGACAGCGCCGCGATCCGCGACGTATTGCTGTTCCCGACAATGAAGTCTTTGGATAAATAAAATAAAACAACAGAAACGAACGGTTATGCATGATTGCAATAACCGTTCGCTTTGTCTTTATGCCGATTGCAGCTCCGCGTTCGGCGGGGCGGTTGCCGCGTCGATCAGCGTTACGGCAGGATCAGATTTCCGCCGATCTCCATCAGATAATCGCCGCGTTTCAGCGGGCGCAAGAAAGCGGCTTCGCCGCACGCCTTCGGCGGCGAAGCTACAAGCTTTCGATTACGCCATCGCCGTTGCCCGAAGGGTGCCGAGGAGCTGCCGCCGCCGGTGGCGGAAGAAGGCAGCCCGCAAGGCTGGCAGAAACAGGGAGTATCACGCAGCGCTCCAAGCGCGTGATACGACCATGTTTCTGACGGCTGTTTCGGCGGGCGTTATAATCTTTTTATTTGATAGGAAATTGAGAAATTTCCTATCAAATAAAAAACAGCCGCATGAGAGCGGCTGTTGGAAATGTAATGCGGAGCCAAACTTCAAAGCCCCTTTAGGGGCAAGCCGACAATCCCCCCTATAGGGGGGAGCAAACCACCGGTTGCATCGGTGGTTTTGATTTAGGTTTCGCGTTTGTCATTCAGATCTTGCACAAGGGCGAAAATGTGTTCCGTCTGATCCGGCGTTAATTTTTTTATTTCATTCAGCAGGCGCACTGTGTCTGCGGGAGATGCGGCGCTCATGTCAAAAAATGCCATGGGGGTGATGCTGAAATATTCGCAGATATAAAATAGACCGTTTAAAGAGGGCAGCGTCCGCTTGTTTTCAATTTTATTAATATAGCTCTCACTTTGTCCCAGAGCGAGACTCATATCTCTTGCCGAGACGCCTTTTTGCGTGCGCAGCTCCGCAATCCGGCCGGAGATAAAATCAGCATAATCCATGGTATCACCTCACATATAGTATAAATCTTAATTATAGAAATTATATGGAATATAAAGATCGATTTTTCTTGACAAACGGATTATTAGGATATATTATATATTAAACAAGGATTTAAAATCTTTGCTTTGTTACATGAATCTGAGGATCATAAGGAGGTTCCAACATGACAAAAAAACATAGAATCATGGCGATGATTCTTGCGGCGTTGATGGCGCTGACCGCAATTCCCTTCTATGCGACTGCGGAAGATGGAATTTTGGACAGCGGTTCCTGCGGAGACGCGCTTACATGGACGCTGGACAGCAGCGGCGTACTGACGATCTCCGGCACGGGTGAAATGTATGATTATGCTCCCCTCATGGAGGAAGAGGTAGATACAACCGATTTTTCCGGCATTCCCCTGTCGACAGCGCCGTGGAGCGAAAGCCAGAGCGTGTTCTTTTCTGAGTATTTTGATTCTACATTCCTCTCGCTGATAGCCATTTATCTGCCGAGCATCAAAAATAATGAACCAAAAGTAAAACGGCTTGTAATCGAGCCGGGCGTCACCAAAATCGGCGCCTTTGCATTCTTGGGCAACACCGCATTGGAGGAGGTTGTGCTTCCGGCAACAGTCGTTGAGATCGGCGAATACGCTTTTGAAAGCTGCTTCCATCTCTCGTCTGTTACAGTACCGGATTCCGTTAAGGAAATCGGTACCGGGGCGATCGGCGCAGATTCGTCTCTGATAGATATGGACGCCATGTTCAAAGAGCTCAGTCTCAGTTACAGTTCCTCCGTGGTGTCCTATTATAAGCAACACACGAAGTCGCCGAAAGCCGACCCGACGATTCGCTGTGCCTCGGGCAGCGCCGCGCAGGCATATGCGGAAGCCAATCATTTGAAATATGAGCTGACCGAGGCGCCGACCACGACTGAGGCGCCGACCACGACTGAAGCGCCGACCACGACCGAGGCGCCGACCACGACCGAGGCGCCGACCACGACCGAAGCGCCGACCACGACTGAAGCGCCGACTACGACCGAGGCACCGACCACAACCGAAGCGCCGACTACGACCGAGGCGCCGACCACGACCGAGGTGCCGACCACGACCGAGGCGCCGACCACGACCGAAGCGCCGACCACAATCCAACAGCCGACAACCACCGTGCGTCTGGGGGATCTGGATGGCAACGGCAAGGTCAACTCTGTGGACGCCCGGATTCTCCTGCGCGCGGCTGCGAAATTAGTAACGCTCACCGATTCGCAGCGTCTTGTCGGGGACGTAAACGGCGACGGAAAGGTTAATTCTGCGGACGCCCGGTTCGTTCTGCGCGTTGCTGCAAAATTGGAACTTTTACCGGAAACCCTCGTAGAAGTTCCTGTGACGGCTCCGGAAAGCCCCACAGTCCCTGAGACGACCGTTCCCGCGACAACCGTCCCCGCCGCATTGGAGGATACCGCGCCTGACGGATATGGTTTTTACGCGGAAAAGACAGCGAACGGAATTCGCGTGCATGTTTATTTTTCAAAAAACAATAAAGACGTTTTCCCCGAAACTGCGAGGATTCTTCTTTGGCTTTACTCAGAGCCTGTTCTAACCGCGTATCTGACTACCCGGCATTCCGTTTACGGCGATGTCAGCCCCGGGGACTATTTGCAGGCATCGGCAATACGTACTTTGACACAGACAGATTTTACGGAATTGTACAACGGGCATCGCTGCGCGATTATTGAAATTCCCCGGGAAGAAATAACGCCCGCCTATTCCGACCAAGCATATTTGTATTGTCAGCCCGTCGTCACGGGCGCTTCCGCAGGTGATGTGGCGTGTCTTACCCCGCTGACAGAGCCAGGCAATGAAAATTTGCCATGCGCAAAAGTAACTCAAATGCCGAAAGCGGAAGAACCCGCCAGCGGGACTGTACACGCAGCGCTGGACGCGGACGCCGGTAAGATTGGTATCTATCTCAGCGCCTCGTCAGCAAAAGGAGAACGGCTTGCTGCTAACGGAAACCTTTATATTACTATAAAAGACGGCAACGACAACAGTCTTTACAGAAAAAAACTCGAGGTTTCCGCCGATGATTATAAATCGCAGTTGGATTATTATCAGCTGGAGCGCTTATGCTGGCATACCGAGATTCCGCTGAGCGAACTCGAAATATCTTCCACGCCCTATGCGTATATCGATCTGGAATTTGAGTTGCTGTTTGGGGGCGGATCCATTTATTTTATTGAACCCGAAAAAATTGCGCCGGTTATAACCGACGCCGCCCCGCAAACAGCAGGGTATTCTGTGTTGACAGGCGCTTTTTTGCATGAGCTGAAATTCGTATTGTACTGCCAAAACGGCGAGTATTTTGTCGCGCCGCATGGAGACATTACCATGCACCTTCGTATCGTACAAAAAGACGGTAATGTCCTGCTCAACAAAAAAATCACCATCCCGCAGGAGGATTTTAAATACCAGACAGGCACGCAGTATGAAAATCATATTTGCGCCATCGTATCGATTTCGCCGCAGGAGTTGCAGTTTAACTCCAATAGTTTCCAAGACGCAAAAATTATCGTGGCATATGAGGGCGCGGTCAATCATGTTTTCAGCGCGCATTATGTGCGTATTTTACGCGAATCCGCCAACGCCATTGATATTATTGATCCGCGCAGCGCCACCGGTTGGTAAGTCAAATAATATTTTTTCGTTGATGTCATCTTGTTGAAAAAGTCCGGCGAAAGCCGGGCTTTTTACATAGGAACCTTTTCCGTTTCCCATGAAATAAGAAGAACGCCTTCGGCGTATCAACCCCCCGCCCCCAATCTTGGGGGCGGATCGGTGCTTCTTGTTATATGCAAACTGCTCACAACGCGAGCAGTTTCCTATATAATAAAAAATTAACGCCCGCCGAACCTGCCCTTCGGGCAGCGGCGATGGCGTAATCGAAAGCTTGTAGCTTCGCCGCCGAAGGCGTGCGGCGAAGCCGCTTTCTTAATGTTATGATCGATTGTTTTGGGTGTTTTTCTTGATTTGCAGTTTTTAACTCCGAAATGATTTTAATCTTCTTTTATGCAGATTGCAGCTCCGCGTCCGGCAGGGCGGTTGCCGCGTCGATCAGCGTTACGGCAGGATCAGATTCTCGCCGATTTCCATCAGATAATCGCCGCTTTTCAGCGCCTGCGCCAGCGCAAACGAATCTGCGGGTAATGCCGGGAACCTTGCGGCGCAGAGGTTTTCATGCCCCTCGTAATGATAATCCGTGCCGATGGTTTTTAATTTTAACTGATACCCGCCGGCAAACTGTTCCGCCAGAACAACGCGGGAATTGTGTCCCGGGTGCATATTGAAAACTTCCAGCCCGTCCAAAAGCCGCGGCTCCATACGCGCCATATTGTCGCGGAACGGGTGCGCCTGTACGAGGACGCTCCGGTCGCTTTTGCCTTTTGTCACAAAGGTTTCCAAATCGGTATCCATGTAATCGTACGCCCGATAGATCATCTCTTCGTCGATGCCGAACAGCAAATAGTCGTTGTTATTCTCCGGTTCAAAACGCAGCTCCGCGCCCAGATAGACTTGAATGCCCAGCCGCTCGCCGGCCTCTTTTGCTTTGCGGTAGTCCTCCAAATACATTTCACAGGCGGTGCGCTTGTCCTCGGTTTTATAATACGTGATCAGCACACGGTGGGAAAAATGATTCGTGAGCGTTACCGCGTCATAGCCCGCAGCTTTGAAATTTTCCACCAGCTTGACTGCCGGTACCTGACTGCAGGAGGAGGCGGGCTTGGAGTGGGCATGCAGCTCCACTCGATATGGGTATGCGGCGCTGAGCTGTTTTTTTATATTTTGAATATCCATTATGAATCACCATTTTTATGATACTATGTTTCCCTTTGAAATACAAGCAAAAAAATCCCGCTCGCCGAAGCGAACGGGACGGTGCCGTTTATTCGTTGGTTTCCTCTTCCTGCGCGTTCATCTCTTCTTCAACCATCTCGCCGAAGGTGGAGAAGTCGATGTTAAAGAATCCGAAAATCTTTTTGAGATAGGGGCCGATCAGATTGACGATATAGGTGAGATAAGACATGATTTTTGTGAGATCAAGATTCATAATACAAACTCCTTTTAATTTTTGATTCCATACACAGCGTAGCATAATTTCGGGTAAAATTCAAGAGCGCGAAAGGAAATATACACAAAATTCAAAACTTTATCATATTTGTTCTGTATTTTCCGCGCGCCGCCGTAAACAATAAATCCGTATAATTATCGACCGAAAGGGTGCATAACGGTGAATACGGCGCAGGCACTGAAACAATATAAAAAACAGGTGAAAAAATACGCGCGCAGCGCTTTGCCGGAGGCGGAGACGGCGCTGGATAATTTTTCCGCCTTTCAGCGAGAATGCGAATATCTGCTGGATAATAAAAAATTTCTGCGCTTCGCCGACGGCGGGGAATTTCCCGCCCTGTCGGCGCGGTTGGAGGCATTGCTGCCCGACGGCGTGCTGCCCGCGCAGGACGGGTTATGCCGTGCGCTTGCTGCCAACGATGAATATTTGACCGCGTCGGAGGATCGCTTCTTGCGGGAGTCGATCCTGTTTCTGCTGATTCGGACAGCTGCCGACGCTGCCAATCAGAAAAACGGCGCGCTTATGAAAAACGCCTTTTTTTCCTTTTTTACCTTGCGTAATATCGACTTTTCCGCCGTGACGGCGGCGTGCTGTCTGGTGTGCCGTATTTACGCGCGGGAGCAGGCGGGCGTATTCCCTGCGATGGAGCCTGCGACCAAGGATTTTTACATTCTGACGACTGACAGGGAGGCAAAGCGGCGGGGCTGCACCGCGGAGGCATTGGCGGAGGAAATTCGCGCCCTTGCCGACAGCGAGGGGCGGCACGTGGGCTTTTATCTGCCGTTAAAAGCGGATCGGCGTCGGGCAGGAACGGCGATCATTGCGGTCTCGCTGCTGGCGGGGGTGATTATAGCCGCAGCTGCGGGCATCTTTACCGGCAGCGTAAGCGCCGCTCTGCTGTTGTGGCTGCCGATTACGGCGGTTGTCACAGAATTGATTCCCAGCGTCGCCGCGCGGCGCGTAAAGCCCGCCTTTATTCCGCGTATGGAGATTGAAAAGCTTCCCTCGGCGCGGAAGAAAACCGTGATCGCCGTATCGACCATTGTGCCCGCGCCGGATAAAACGGCGCAGATCGAAAAGCATCTGCTGTCGCTGTATTTATCCCAGCGGGCGTGTATCGGCTGTGTTTGTCTGTCTGCTGATTTTGCGCCTGCAGATACGCCGGAAACGCCGTCGGACGTCGTATGTATCGACGCGTTAAAGCGCATGATCGACCGGCTGAACGAAAGAACGGGCGGCGGCTTCGTGCTTGCCGTGCGCGCGCGGGAATACAGCGCCACGGAGGGGAAGTATATCGGCAAAGAGCGAAAGCGGGGCGCGCTTTTGGCGCTGACAGCTTATATTTGCACGGGAGAAAACGGATTTTCCGTCTTGCACGGGGATCACGCGGCGATGCGAAATGCGCCGTACGCTATGCTGTTAGATGCGGACACCGGTCTGCCGTTCGGTACGCTGGCGCAGGCGGTGGCTGCAGCGGCGCACCCCTTGCATCAACCGGTGCTGCGGCAGGATACAAAGACGGTGGAGGCGGGCTACGGCATCTTTTCCTTCTCCGCAGTACCCTCTGTGGAAAGCATGTCTGCCAGTATTTTTTCCCGGGATATGTGCGGTGCGGGCGGTGTATCATCCTATAACGCGGGCGCAAACGATTTCTACGGGGATTTTTTTGCCGACGGCATTTTCTGCGGTAAAGGGCTGGTGCATACGGAAAGCTATTTTCGCTCGCTCAAGGATCGGTTTCCCGCGGAGCAAATGCTCAGTCACGACGTGGCGGAGGGGCTGGTGCTGCGGGTGTTGCCGCTGACAGATCTGGCATTGACCGACGGTTTTCCCCGATCTGAAACCGCCTATCTGCAACGGGCGCATCGCTGGATGCGCGGCGATGTGCAGAATCTGCGGCTGCCGGGGCGCAAGGTGACGTTTTTCGGAAAAAAAACAAAAACACCTTTTGGATTTGCGGCAAGATACAAATTGTTTGATAATTTGCGCCGTGCGGTTACGCCGATTGCTGTGTGCGCCTGCGTGATTGTTTCCTTGTTTATGGGACGGGTGAGCGCATGTTTGCTGTTAGCTGCGGCAATGCTGTCCGCCTGTTCCGGCGATCTGCGCCGGGGAATCGCGGAACTGTTTCGCGGCGGTATGCGGGCGCTGTCCAATACGTTTCGCGGCGACGCTGTGCCCGAAGCCGTCTCCGCGCTGATCCGCGCTTTTCTCGCGGTATCGCGGATCGGCGTTGAGGGACTGAATGCCGCGGACGCGGTGATCCGCAGTCTCTGGCGCATGACGGTCTCCAAAAAGCATTTGTTGGAATGGACGACTGCGGCGGCAGCGGACAAAAGCAGCGGTTTTGGGCGAATCCTTGTCCGGCGGCTGCCGGTGCTGCTGCTTGCCGCTTGTCTGCTTCTGACAAAGCGTCCGTTGTCCGCAGTCATGGGACTGTTTTTGCTGTTTGATCTGTTTTATGCTTACTATTCGCAAAGGGCGGTACGGTCGACGGAGCCGCAGTTCAAGGAGACACAACGGCAGTATTTGCTGCGGGAGGCGGGCGCGATCTGGCGGTATTTTGCAGAGAGCTTCAAGCCGGAGTATCATTTTCTGCCGCCGGATAATATCTGCATATCGCCGGTACCCGCTGTGGCGGAGCGCACCTCACCCACGAATATCGGGCTTGCCATGTGTGCCTGTCTTGCCGCGCGGGATATGGGATTCTTGGATTCCCCGGCGCTGGCGGATATGCTGGAGCGCACCGTCACGACAGTGGAACGATTGGAAAAATCCAACGGCAATCTGTTGAACTGGTACGATATTAAAACCCTGCGGCCGCTGTCGCCGAAGTTTGTGTCCTTTGTAGACAGCGGTAATTTCAAGTGCTGTCTGACCGCCCTGAAGGAGGGGCTATACGCCTATGTCGCCGAGGAACCGCGGCTGGCGCAGCTGGCTGCGAGGATCAGCAACCTGATCGGGGATTGTCGGCTTGCCGTGTTTTACAACAATGCCCGTGATCTGTTTCATACAGGCTACGATGCCGACAGCGGAAAATATGCCGATTCTTTTTACGATCTGCGTATCAGCGAGGCGCGTATGTCCGGTTATCTCGCAGTGGCAGGCGGGGAAGTCCCCGTTCGGCACATGGCGGCAGCAGCGCGGCTGCCCGGACGCTGCGGCAGATTTACCGGCGCAATGTCATGGTCGGGCACAATGTTTGAGTATTTTATGCCCTACCTTTTTTTACCCTCCCACAAAAACACGCTGGATGACGAAAGCCTTTGGTTCGCGCTGAAATGTCAGCTGCGGTTCGCCGCCGGGCGTAAGGTTCCTTACGGCGTTTCCGAGAGTTGTTTTTTTGCCTTTGACAGCAATATGAATTACAGTTATAAGGCGCACGGCATTGACGCCTGCGCCGTCCGCCGCGGCGGGGAAGATGAAACCGTGATCTCTCCCTATTCCACGTTCTTGACGCTGCCGTTTGCCGGCGGTCGCGCGGTGCAGAATCTGAAGGCGTTGGAGAAATACCCTTGTAAGGGGCGGTACGGTTTTTTTGAGGCGCTGGACTTTACCAAAGGCAGAGCAACGGACGGCGAGCCCGCCATTGTGCGGTGTTTTATGTCCCATCATTTGGGAATGAGTTTGTTGGCATTGGAAAACGCCCTTTCGCAGCAAATCTGGCAGAAGCGCTTTACTGCTTCAGCGGAAACCGCGTCCGCGCTGGATCTGCTGGACGAGAGGATTCCTCTGGGCGGTCATGTGTACCGGGAGCGGCTGCCGCGGGCAAATCAAAATCGCCGTCGCGCCGCGGGAAAGCCGAAAACCAAGCAGCTGCCCGCCGCTCTGTATTCCAACGGACAGATCGCAGCCGCCCTGCATGAGAGCGGCTGCGCCGCCGTCCGTTATCATGGAAATGCTGTGCTGCGGGACCCCGATGGGTTGTATTTTTCCCCTGCGGGCGTGTTTGCCGCCGTGGTATGCGCGGACGGCGCGTTTCCTTTTACCGCCGCGCCCTGCGGGCAGGAGCGGCAGTCGTTTGCAGCGCATTTTTATGAGGATCGCGCCTGTTATGAGACAGCGGCGCCGTATCTGGCGCTGAAGCTGCGGATTACGGTCTGTCGGGAGATTCCCGCGCTGATTTATGAATTTACCGTTAAAAATAAAACGAAGCAGAAGCAGCAAGGCTCGTTTTACGTCTATGCTGAGCCGTCGTTGGCTGCGCCGTCGGAGGAAAAAGCGCACCGCGCATACTCAAAATTGTTTATAAAAAGCCGATATGGCGATCCATCGGGCGCCGTGCTGTATCACCGTACCACCGAGGGCGGCGGCTGTGCCGCGGCGATCGGACTGGACAGCCCCTATGGGTTTACTGCGGACAAAGAGAACGTATTCCCCGTTGGCGGCGGGATCGAAACGTTATTCAAGAAAAAGCCTGCGCTGGACGGGGTGACAGGATCGGTGGACTGTTGCTTTTGCGGCGGCAGTGATTTCGTGCTGGGCGGAAAAAAAGAGCTGTGCTTTCGGCTGGTAATTGGCTGCGGAGACACTCCGCAGGAGGCAGAGAATCATTATCTTTCCGCCTTGTCCGGCATGGACGGCGCGCTTGCCGCCACGGAGGTGTTCCGCGATGCGCCGCCTTTGTCTGCGCTTTGCGCCGCCGTGCTGGGGGACGTGGTGTTCCGCAAACATGCGCCGCAAATGCCGAACCGTCGGGTTGGGACAATGCCTGATCTTTGGGCGGCAGGGATCTCGGGGGATCTTCCGCTGTTGGCGGCGGATTGCGAGCGCGGCGGTATGACAACGCTGCGGGATCTGTCCACCGTGGTTCGGAAGCTGAATCTTTGCGGTTTTGCCGTTGATCTCGCCGCAGTGTATCGGGAGGACACAGGCTATGAAAAGCCGAAACGGCGGCAGATCGAAAAGCTGCGAGGCGCGGACGGACGTCTGTTCCCTGTGGATCTGTCCGCCTGTCCCGACGCGACCGGCGATATGATCCTTGCGTGCGCCGACGGCAGGTACCCGCCGAAAACGACCGCAGAGGAGCGTCCGCCGCTGCCGCTGCGCTCGGCTGCCGCTTATTGCCCCGATCAGCAAACCAATGGAGCGACCGCGGCGGGGTTCTGTATCGTAAAACACCCCGCCCGCCCGTGGAGCCATTGTCTTGCTAACAGTATGTTCGGCTGCCTTGTTACCGACAGGAGCCTCGGCTTCAGCTGGGCGATCAACGCTGCGGAAAATAAGCTAACCCCGTGGCTGAACGACGCCTATACCGACAGGACGGGCGAGCTGCTGACCGCCTGTGAAGCAGGCGCGTATACGGATATTATCAGCGGCGGCAGTGCGATATTCTCAGAGAATCGCGCCGTCTGGCGCGCCTGCAGCGGGGGCTGTGTCTTTGCAACGGAGCTTACGGTGCCTGCGCGTGGTATGCGCAAGCAGCTGCGGGTAACAGTGAAAAATATCGGTACGCAACCGTATGACGGGCAAGTCAGTTATACGGTCAACGCCGTCATGGGCAGAGATACGAGGCAGGGGAAATATGCGTTTGCTCGCGCCTACCGCGGTGGGATCTTGCTGCAAAATCCCTGCGGCGGGTTTGACGGCTTTTTGTTTTTGCACTGTGTGGACGGCGATTACAGTCGGGGGTTACGGTTTTATAAAAATCACGGCTTGCCCGCCGGCGTTACCGCGACGGTGCCGGTCATCCTCGCGCCGGGGGAGGAGGCGCGGTGTGTTTTTTCCCTGTCCTACGGTATGACAGCGGACGCAGCGGCGTATCTTGCTTCTGCGCCGCTGCCGCAGACCGAATCTGTCACAGTACCGATCCTCGCGGATCGGGAGGATTTAAATGTGTTTGCAGGTCGTTTTTTGCCCATGCAAATCAAGCGTACGCGCATCTATGCCCGCTGCGGACTGTATCAATGCTCCGGCGCGTACGGCTTTCGCGATCAACTGCAGGATTGCATGAATTACGCCCGCATTGATCCCACGCTTCTGAAACTGCAATTGCTGCGTTCCGCTGCCGTGCAGTTTGCGGCGGGCGATGTGCTGCATTGGTTTCATGTAGGTCTGGAGCGGGGCAAACAGACTGTGAAAGGCGTACGCACCCATTGCAGCGACGATCTGGTTTGGCTGCCCTATGCGGCGGCGGAATATATTGCACTGACCGGCGACGCGGCGTTGCTGGAAAAGGAAATCGCCTTTCTTGCCGACGTGCCGCTGGAGGCGCATGAACGGGACAAATACGCTGTCGTCGCGCGAACGACGGAAAAGGTCACGCTGTATGAGCATTGTCTGCGGGCACTGCGCTGCGCGCACCGTGTCGGCGAACACGGACTGCTGCTTATGGCCGGCGGCGACTGGAACGACTCCTTTGGCGCGGTGGGCGCTGAGGGAAAGGGGGAAAGCGTGTGGCTGACCCAGTTTTACGCCCTGACGCTGAAAAAATTCTCCGCTGTCTGCGCGGTACGCGGCGATAGCGAAGAAAAAGCGCGGCTGCTCACTTTGGGGGATATGCTGCTGGCGGCGGTGGACCGCGCGGCGTGGCAGGACGATCGGTATGCGCGGGCATTTTATGACGATGGTACGGTGATGGGCGCGGTCGGTTCCGGTAATACGGAGATCGACCTCCTGCCCCAGGCATTTGCCGCGCTGGCAGGTATGAAGGATAAACAGCGGGTCAACACCGCGTTGATGACCGCATATCAGCTTTTGTTTGATCGGGAGCATCAGCTGGTGAAACTGTTTGCGCCGCCCTTTGATGCGGACAAGAAGCACACGGGCTATGTGAATCACTATCCTGCGGGCGTGCGGGAGAACGGAGGGCAATATACCCATGCGGCGGTGTGGTTTGCGCTTGCGCTGCACCGGGCGGGTTTTCCCGCGCAGGCAAAGGAGATCATGCAAGCGCTGAATCCTATGGGGAAGCTGGAACAAGACGGATTGACAGGTAGGTTCGGCAACGAACCGTACGCGCTGAGCGCAGACGTTTACACGCTGAAAAATTACGAAGGCCGCGGCGGCTGGAGCCAGTATACCGGCGCGGCAGGGTGGTATTTGACTGCGGCGATGGAAATCTATGGCAAATTGTGAATTATCGGCGTTGCCGATAATTCACAATTTAGGTAGAAGGGAAGCGGTAGGAGGTTCGGAAATCGCTGCGCGATTTGGATTATAGAATAAATGACCGGCGGACGGGGCAGGCGGTGCATTTGCAGGAAGGGACACAGAGCATTGCGAAGCGCTCCAAGCGAGCAAGGCGACAATGTCCCTGACCGTCTCGCAGTGCGCCGTGCTACCCGTTGCCGTCAATTCTATAAAACCAAATCGCGAAGCGATTTCCGCAATTATTCATTATTCATTTTTAATTTTTCATTTCTGATTTAGCTGCTGCGCAGCTAAATCAGAATTTACAAAACAACCTCCACCTTATATTTCTTTAACCAATAATTCACCATGAGCATATACGCGATGGTTTGCGGGGTATTCATCAGTTGTCCGTACCACGGGACGGCGCGGTCATCAGTGAGCAGCCGTTCCAACGCCGCCCGTTTTACAAAACGGAAAATCGGCGCATGATCATCCGCGAGTACCTTATCCTGCAATTCCTTTGATACCGCCGCCAGATATGCGGGATTGTGGGTCTTGGGATAGGGACTTTTTTTACGCCACAGGACCTCCTCCGGCAGGTAGTCTTTCATTGCCTCCCGCAGCAATCCCTTTTCGTACTGTCGATAGTCCTTGAACGCCCAGGGCACGGTATACAAATATTCGGCAATGCGATAATCGCAGAACGGCACGCGTACCTCCAGCCCGTTCGCCATGCTCATACGATCCTTGCGATCCAGCAGCGTTTGCATAAACCAGTCGAAATTCAACCGCATCATTTCTTTCATACGCGCGTCGGTGGCGGATATCCCGTCCGCCTTATGGGCGGCGTTGATCGTTGCCGTATAACGGTTATTGACATAGGTCTCGCCGTCGATCAGCGCGGAAACCTCATCGGTCAGGAAACTTTGCCGGTAAGGTGTCGTTTGCGCCCAGGGGAAGCCAAAGCGGGCGCGAATTTCGGGATCGCGGTACCACGGGTAGCCGCCGAAGATTTCGTCGGCGCATTCGCCGGAAAGCGCGACTGTGCCGACCTCCTTGATGCTGCTGCAAAACAATAACAGCGATGCGTCTACGTCCGCCATGCCGGGCAGATCCCTTGCGTCCACAGCAGAATACAGCGCATTGACCAGCTCCGGCGTATCCAGAAGGATCGTCTTATGGGCGCTGCCCAGATACTCCGCCATGATCTTGATGTAGGCGGGGTCGCTGTTTGGCTGGAATTTGCTCTTTTTGAAATATTTATCATTGTCGCGGTAGTCCACGGATAGCGTCCGGAGCCGTTCGCCGCGTTTTCTGAGATACCGGCTCGCAACAGAGGAAATAATACTGGAATCCAGCCCGCCGGACAGGAATGTGCATACCGGTACATCGGCGACCAGCTGACGCTCGATAGCGTCAGTCACGAGAAAACGGGTCTTTTCCACGCACTGCGCAAAGCTGTCTGTAAAGGTCTGATCCTTGAGCGACCAATAGTGTTTGATCCGCAGCCCGTCGCGATCAAAATACAGATATTCCGCGGGCTTCAGTTCATGAATGCCGGCAAACACGCCGCAGCCGGGCGTCCTGCCGGGGCCCATAAACATGATCTCCGCGATGGAACACAGATTTGCCACGGGTTTCACTTCTCCGCCCGCGAGGATCGCCTTGATCTCCGATCCGAAAATAAAATTACCGTCATGCAGCGCATAAAAAAACGGCTTTACGCCGATACGGTCCCGGGCGGCAAACAGACGCTCGTTCCTCGTATCCCAAATCGCAAAGGCAAAGATGCCGTTCAGCCGATGCACACAATCCTCGCCCCACGCAATAAACGCCTTCAGGACAACCTCGGTGTCGGAATGGGTGTCAAAGTCGACGCCCTGCGATTTGAGCGCGCCGCGCACCTCGTCGGTATTATATAACTCCCCATTATAGACAATTACAAAGGTATTGCCGCCGCAGACCGCCTGCATGGGCTGCCTGCCGCCCTCAATGTCGATTACCGCCAGCCGCCGGTGCACCAGCGCCGCGTGCGGCGAAAGATAGATGCCCTTTTGATCGGGTCCTCTGGGAGCCAAAACTTTCTGCATTTTCAAAAAGTCGTTCTCCCGATTTTGCAGCGCTACGGTATACGATACCTCTCCTGCGATTCCGCACATAAAAATCACCTCTGTTCATAGTATGTCTTAAGGACACATTTGTGAACAGAGGTTTTCTCCTGCCTTGCACGGCAGGTTGTGTTATTTTTTTACATCGCCGCGATCAATCACGATTCGATAACCGGCGGCTTCCACACGGCGGTCAAGACAGTGCCGGCACTCCGCCGCTTCCTCCCCGGTGCAGATTTTATTTTCGTATAGCTCATACTTTTTCCGTACGCCGACCGGAGACAGGTTCGGCATTATGACATTCGCACCCGCTTTCAGCCCCATCTCCCTGCCCAGAGGGTGAATCGTCCCCAGCGCGGTGGTCGCGGGAAGCAGCGCGTATGGGAACATCAGCCGCAGCACCGCGATCAATCGGACGGTCAGCTCCAGCGAACCGCCGGGCATGTCCCCAAACGGCGTCTGCCTGTGCGGGATATATGGTCCGATGCCGATCATATCCGGTTGCAGATCCTGCAAAAATCGCAGATCCTCGATAATATGCGCTGTTGTCTGATAAGGAGAGCCGACCATAAAGCCCGCGCCGATCTGATAGCCGATTGATTTCAGATCATACAGACATTTTTTTCGATGGGCAAGACTTAATTCCGGCGGGTGGAGCATGGCATAATGCGCGTCGCTCGCCGTCTCATGGCGTAGCAGGAACCGATTTGCGCCCGCCTGATAATAGGCAAGATAGCTCTCATAGGAGCGTTCGCCGATGGATAAGGTGATCGCGCAGTCGGCATGCGCTTCGCGGATCGCGGCAACGATGTCGCAAATATCCGCGTCGGTATAGGTCATATCCTCGCCGCCCTGCAGCACAAAGGTACGGAACCCCAGTCGATACCCCTCCCGACAGCAGTCCAGTATTTGCGCTTTGGTCAATCGGTAACGCGCCGCCTGCGCGTTGCCCGCCCGAATGCCGCAGTAATAGCAATTGTTGCGGCAGTAGTTTGTAAATTCGATCAGCCCGCGGACATAGACGTCCGTGCCATAGCTCGCCCGCCGCACATTGTCCGCCGCCGCGATCAACTGTGCGTCAAAAGCGTCTGTTTCCAGCATCGCCCGCAGTTCCGCGTCAGACAGATCGCGCGTATCTCTGAGTTTTAAAACAAGATCATTCACCGTTGACAACTTCCGCATCCCCGATTTCCGCCGCATGCCGCGCGGCAAGATATTTTTCAACCTCCGCCTTTTGCGCCTTGGTGTATTTAATAAAAACAAACGGGATCAAATACATCAGCGAACCAAGGGCGGGCAGCAGCATAAAGATCGGCCACTGGGCGGTAAAGTACCGCGGCGAAACGATTTTCAGCTGCTCCACGGTCAGTTCCCCGTCAAAGGTGAGGGCTTTCAGAATCCTGCCGCAAACAAACAGCTTAATGGAATCCAGCAGCTTGTTGGTAAAATTCTGCGTCGAAAAGCTGATTCCCTCGGTACGTTTGCCGGTTTTCCACTCCGCGTAGTCAACGGAATCACATAATAAACTGCGCCCGGCGATGCCGGTGATGTTGTTAAATACCGACGCAAAATTCATCAGCACGATGACTGCGGCAAGCTGCCCGATGGAGCTGTAGCCGATAAAAAATGCCAGCACGCGCAGCCCGATATTCGCCAGCTTCGCGATCACAATCACATTTTTCATACCGCCGACCTTCTCGGAAACCTTGGTGGAAAAGAACTGCGCCGGCACGCCGAGAATACCGCTCAACAAACCGTAAATAAACTGCACGGTCTCGCCATTGACGAGCCGCCCGCCCACCGTATAGGATACGCAGTATTTAAAGAAATAAATCTGCGGGATCGCGCCGTCAAAAAAACTGATCAGCTGTGCAAGCATAAAAAGAATCAGAATTTTATTATGCCGCAGGTCCATGAGGTCCTGCCAAAAGGACTGTTTCTCCGGCGGGGTGTATTCAACGCGCTCTTTGGTATACGCCGCCAGCCACGACAGCAGCTCGCCGCCCAGACCGAACACCAGCGCATACCCGACAAACTGCGTGGATTCGCTGACGCCCAGATTGTTAAAAAAACCCATCATCAGCGTAATCAGCGACACCGCGCCGATACCGACGCTGACGCCGATATTCAGCCACTGAGACACGCGGTCACGCTCCGCGGGGTGCGGAGAGATCAAAGACATGGTGCCCCAAAGCGCCGTATCCTGGAACGAGTAAAACATGTCCCACGCAAAGTAGATTACAAGGAACACCGCAACGGCGGCTTTACCCTTTAATCCGAAGTTCATAAACATCAGCGCCGATAAAAGACCGATCACCAAAGGCAGCTTGCCGAGGAACGGGTGCAGCTTTTGCCCGCGCTTGAATTTTCTGCGGTCGATCACAACACCGACAATGGGATCGTTCAGCGCGTCCCAAACGCGGGAAATACTTGTGATCGTGCCCACGCTGCCGGGCTTGATATGCAGGATATTCGTGCAAAAATAGAAAATCCATTGACTGACCAGATTATAGGTCATATTCTGCCCCGCAAGCGCCGCGGAATAGAACAGCAGCTCCCGATTGGGCACACAGCCTTCCTCTGCATCTTTTTTTAAAAAATGTTTGATGGGATTATAGCTTTTTTTAGCGACAGCTTCCGCCATAAAATCACCCCAAATGTCATTATATCGACATTTTATCACAGAGGAAAATGAAAAACAAGGATAAATTCTGATTTATCGGCGTTGCCGATAAATCAGAATTGAAAAATTAAAAATGAAAAATGAATAATTGCGGAAATCGCTGCGCGATTTGGATTTATAGACACAAAATGGGCGCACAATCTTGTAGATAATATGTAAGGTCCCCTCTTGTAGGATCGTGGATTTATCTGTAAAATGATTAGTTGTAAAAAAAACCAAATACAGCATTACCGCAAACAAGAAGGAGACCTTACAATGAACAGTATACTCTATGTT